>NCHI01000045.1:12517-22856 GCA_002281815.1 Methylotenera sp. 24-45-7 | reverse complement strand
TGTGGGTGATAATACTCACGCGCAGAGAAACCATAATCCACCATCAAAATCGCACCCAGCTTCAAAGCGTGCGCCAAACTTTTCATTAAGCCTGACGCAGCTGGACAAACCTCTGTAAGGTAATCTTCGGGCAACTGAAGTGCATGCGCGAAATCATATAAATCACCGGCCAATAATGGCGCATCACGCCAAACAAAATCATCCTCAATTGCAACACCGCGCTCAAATAAACCGGCCGCAGTGTGATGCACAAGATGCACCGGTATCGCATCCAATACTTCATTGCCTAAAATAACGCCAACAAAATCCTGAGGTAATGCATCTAACCATACCAAGCGATTACTAAGATGTTCAGGCAGCTGATTGTGGATTGTTTCTTTTTGAATCTGGCGCAAGTGAGCACTAACTTCCAATATGCAATACTGCGCTGGTAGCTGGCCTGAGCGCTCTAGCGCCAGCATGATATCAACCGCCAACTTACCAGTGCCTGCACCCAACTCCAGAACACTGCCATGCGACTCGGCTAAAACCTGCGCCACTTGATTTGCCAGCGTTTGGCCAAACAATACAGAAATTTCCGGTGCGGTGACAAAATCGCCTCCCAAACCGAACTTTTTAGCGCCGCCGCTGTAATAACCTAATCCCGGTGTATAAAGCGCTACATGCATAAAATCAGCAAAAGACAGCCAACCGTTGTTGTCGCGGATTTTATTCTGAATCAAAGTGGCAAGTTGCTGACTTTGCACTTGTGCTTGGGCATTAGGAATAGGTAATGAACTCATAAGCCATTATAATATTTAAGATAAAGAAATGAGCAAACTGTGAATACAATAAACAAAGTTGTTTTAATTACCGGTGGTGCGAAACGTGTAGGTGCCGCCATCTGCAAGGAGCTGCATGCCCAAGGCGCGCAGCTGATGATTCACTACAACACCAGCACGGCTGAAGCACGTGCATTGCAGGCAGAACTGAACTTAATTCGCAGTAACTCGGTGGCGATTATTCAGGGTGACTTACTCAATATTGATGTGTTGCCTAATCTAGTGAATGAAACGGTTAGTCATTTTGGCAAACTCGATGTGCTAATTAACAACGCTTCGACTTATTATCCGACAGAAATCGGCAAGATTAATGAAGATAACTGGCAAGACTTGATGGGCAGCAACTTGAAAGCGCCAATTTTTTTAACTCAAGCTGCCGCCACTGAACTACGCAAAAATCACGGCTGCGTGGTGAATATCACTGACATGCATGTTGAACGCCCGAAAAAAGGCTATATCGTTTACAGCGTAGCCAAAGCTGGCTTAGTCACTTTAACCAAATCTTTAGCACATGAACTCAGTCCAGAAGTGCGCGTGAACGCGGTTGCGCCAGGCCCCGTACAGTGGCCGGAAGGTAACCCGCAATTTGATGAGGTGTATCGTCAGCGCGTCATCAATCAAACACTACTGAAACGGGTGGGTGAGCCAGAAGATGTTGCCAAAGCAGTGAAGTTTTTAATATATGATGCACCCTTTGTCACCGGCCACGTATTGGCGGTAGACGGTGGACGCTCGCTGAATCTGTAAGTAATTTTTAAAGTTATCCCCTCATGATTAAACATTTACCTGACAATCACTCTAATAATTTCATCAAGCTGCGTAATAGCCTGATTAGCGCTACTGGCAAAGCCATTGGTGATTACAATATGATTGAAGAGGGTGATACAGTATTAGTGTGCATGAGTGGCGGCAAAGACTCGCATGCCATGCTGATGATTTTGCTAGCCCTGCAACAGCGCGCACCGATTAACTTCAAGCTCATCGCTATGAATCTGGATCAGAAGCAGCCAGGTTTCCCAGCAGATGTGCTGCCTAATTACTTCAAAAAATTGGGGATTGATTTCCGGATTGTGGAAGCAGACACCTACTCCATAGTAAAAGAAAAAATTCCTGAAGGAAAAACCACTTGCTCGCTATGCTCAAGACTGCGTCGTGGCGTGATTTACACCACAGCAAAAGAGCTAGGCGCCAACAAAATTGCATTGGGTCATCACCGTGACGACATCGTAGAAACCTTATTTCTGAACATGTTTTTTGGTGCCAAATTAAAAGCCATGCCGCCCAAACTGGCGACTAATGATAAACAGAATATCGTGATTCGCCCGTTAGCTTATTGCAGCGAAAAAGATATTGCCAGTTATGCGCGCCAAATGGAGTTTCCGATTATTCCATGTGACTTATGCGGCAGTCAGGAAAACCTGCAACGCCAAAAAGTCAAAGACATGTTACAAGCTTGGGAGCGCGAACAGCCCGGTCGCATCAACAATATTTTCCGCGCCATCACTAATGTAGAACCTTCACATCTGGCAGACAGCAACTTATATGATTTTAAAAATCTAAGCCAAGCCAAATTAGACGATGAAGACCCACTGTTTGGCGACATTGCAAACGAGGGTGCTGCACTTAGCATAGGCCATAGCGAAGGTAATATCATTGAATTCGTGCGCAACAACAGCAACTAAGAAATAAATTTATCTCGCTAAGCTATAAGTTATTGTATTTTAGTGATTTACCTTGCTATTATCCGAACTGCTGGCTAAACCAAACACCTCATAACTAGGCATTCATGTCAAAACTACTCATTGTTGAATCTCCGTCTAAAGCAAAAACGCTCAAAAAATACTTAGGTAGCGATTTTGAAGTACTGGCATCTTATGGCCATGTGCGTGATTTGATTCCGAAAAATGGGGCAGTGGATACTGAAAACCAGTTTGCCATGAAATATGACATTATCGAGCGTAACAGCAAACACGTAGATGCTATTGCCAAAGCCGTTAAAAATGCAGACAGCATTTATCTGGCAACCGACCCGGATCGTGAAGGTGAGGCCATTTCATGGCACATCGCTGAGATTTTAAAATCAAAAAATCTACTCAAAAACAAACTCATGAAACGTGTGGTGTTTCATGAAATCACCAAGGGCGCAGTAGAACATGCCATTGCAGAACCACGCGACATTTCCATGCCCATGGTCAATGCGCAACAAGCGCGCCGCGCATTAGATTATCTGGTTGGTTTTAATTTATCACCGCTACTTTGGAAAAAAATTCGCCGCGGCTTGTCTGCTGGTCGCGTACAAAGCCCTGCACTACGCCTAATTGTGGAGCGTGAGCTTGAAATTGAAGCCTTTAATTCACAAGAGTATTGGACGATACATCTAGATGCACTAAAGCATCAGCACAGTTTTAATGCCAAATTAGTGTTGCTCAATCATCAAAAAGTTGAGCAATTCACCGTCATCAATCATGACCAGCAAGCGGACATTGTAGGCAAGTTATTGCTGGCCAGCGCTGGCAAAACCACGGTCACCCGTGTTGAGAAAAAGCAACGTAGCCGCAGCCCAGCTGCACCATTTACAACGTCCACCTTACAACAAGAAGCCGTGCGTAAACTCGGCTTCACCACCTCACGCGCCATGCGTATTGCACAGCAGCTATATGAAGGTGTTGATGTCGGTGGTGGCACTGTAGGTTTAATTACCTATATGCGTACTGACTCATTCAGCTTGGCTGCAGAAGCCATAGCGCAAATCCGCGATTATGTGAAAAAGAATTTTGAGTCAGACTACCTGCCCAAAGTGCCTGTGGTCTATAAAACCAAATCTAAAAGCGCACAAGAAGCGCATGAGGCGATTCGCCCCACCGATATTTCACGCAGCCCAGCCAAAGTGCGTCAGTTTTTAACCGACGAGCAATTCAAGCTATATGAAATGATTTGGAAACGCGCGCTGGCTTGCCAAATGGCGCCTGCAAAATTTGATGCGGTGAGTGTAGATTTAAGCGTAGGCAGTGATGCTAATTTATTCCGCGCCACCGGGCAAACCTTGGTATTCCCGGGCTTCATCGCGGTGTATATGGAAGGCTCGGACGATGAGGAAGAAGAAGGCGAAAGCAAGCTACCTCATCTAGAAACCGGCGAAGTGCTGACGGTACAGAAAATTTATGGTGATCAGCACTTTACCGAACCGCCACCACGCTACTCTGAGGCCAGCTTAGTGAAAGTTTTAGAAGAATATGGGATTGGCCGCCCTTCTACTTACGCGTCTATCATCAGCACGCTGCAAGACCGAGAATATGTAGTGTTAGACAAAAAACGCTTCACACCTACTGACGTTGGACGTGTAGTCAATAAATTTCTCACTGAACACTTCACCAAATACGTGGATTATGACTTTACCGCCAACCTAGAAAACGCACTGGATAGCGTTGCCGAAGGTGAGCGCGAATGGATTCCGCTTATGGACGAGTTTTGGCGCGATTTCAACCAGCAAATTCATAACAAGGCTGATGTTGACCGCCCGGGTAACGAAATTATTGATGAAGCCTGCCCAAAATGCGGCAAGCCACTACAAAAACAGCTTAGCCGTTATGGCAGCTTTATTGGCTGCACTGGTTATAACGACACGCCAAAATGTGACTACAAACGAAGCATAGGCGGCTCTGCTGCTATGGGTGCAGACCCTATCACCATAGGTGCAGACAAAGAAACTGGTAAAGACATCTTATTGATGAATGGCCCTTATGGTCCATATTTACAGCTAGGCTTAGCGGTTGAAGGCGACAAAAAGAAACCGAAACGCGTCAGTATTCCTAAAGAAATTCCACTTGCAGATGTGAATTTAGAAACAGCGCATATGCTGCTATCGCTGCCGCGTGACTTAGGGCTACATCCTGAAACCAATAAGAAAATTGTGGCGAACATCGGCCGCTTCGGCCCTTATGTCAATCACGATGCAAAATTTAAGTCTATTCCTAAGAGCATGAGCGTGTTCGCGATTACACCTGAAGAAGCAGTGACTTTGTTGGCTCAGGCGAATACTGGCCCTGCACCGATACGCTCTTTTGGTAACCACCCCACAGCAGATGGTCAGATTGAAATCTACGCCGGACGTTATGGCCCTTATGTGCAGCATGCAAAAATTCGCGCCACTTTGCCAAAAAGTGTAGAACCTGAATCTTTAACCTTAGAAGAAGCACTGGAGCTATTAAGCGCCAAAGCCGCAAAAGAAGCGCCAGCTAAAAAGGCCGCGCCTAAAAAAGCGACTGCTGCAAAAACAACTGCCGCAAAGAAAACCACCACCACTAAAGCCAAAACCGTGGCCAAGAAAACTGCTGTTAAAAAACCCGCTGCTAAAAAGCCGAGTGTAAAAAGCAGTCCTAAAAAAGCCAGCTAAGATAACCATTAGCCACTAGCACACAATAAAAAAGCGGCTTAAAGCCGCTTTTTTATTGCATTATTTACATAAAATTAACCGTGTACGTTCTCGCCCAACGAGTTGGTATCGTTTTTCTCTACCCATTTACGAATGCGATTTGCATCGCCGATACGCGTCATTTTACCTGCGGAATCTAGTAGCACCATTATCACAGGCTGACCTGAGATTTCAGCTTGCATTACTAAACAGCGCCCAGCTTCATTAATAAACCCCGTTTTGGATAAGCCTATTACCCAGTTTCCGCCGCGCACTAACGCGTTAGTATTCACGAAACTTAGTGGGTTCTGGCGACCATATAAAGTGATTTCTTGTGATGGCAAAGTACTCACTTCACGAATTTCAGGGTAGTGGTAAGCTGCATTGACCATTTTCACCAAATCTTCGGCAGTGGACACATTTGCACTATCTAAACCGGTTGAATCTACAAATCGTGTTGAAAACATACCCAGAGACTTTGCTTTTTGATTCATCGCTTGAATAAAAGCAGGCTTGCCACCCGGGTAGGCACGACCCAAGGCTGATGCCGCGCGGTTTTCTGATGCCATTAACGCCAATTGCAATAATTCAGCACGTGTGAGTACAGTGCCTACGCGCAATCTTGAACTGGTGCTTTTTAAATAATCAACGTCTTCATCACTAATATTCACCAGCTCATCCATAGCCAAACGGGCATCCAACATGACCATCGCTGTCATTAATTTTGTGACGGACGCTATTGGCGTTGCAACATTAGTATTTTTTGCATACAGCACTTCGCCAGTCACTTGGTTGATGACCAATGCCTTAGCGGAAGCTAATTTTAGGGGAGTGCTACCATCATAGTTATCTACAAGGTTAGCTTTGTGCGCACGAATACGATGATTGACTTTACGACTACCAGCTTTGTACTTAACTGCTTTGTACTTACTAGCGCTAGTCACTTGTTTATGCGTCTTTTTACTTGCTGCGTGCAAAGCCATAGGGGCTACGCACAGCGTCGCGCCTATGTATAAAAGCAAAAATTTTCGTAAAAAGGCTTTCATAATTCTTTCAATCTCATAGAGTTACAGCTGAATACTATATAAAAACTTTAGCTTTGTCATTAATAAATTTATATTTTATTTCAATACTAAAAATAACTTACGCTACAGTTGAATTGCGCTAGAATTTTGGCGTCAATACATTATTCATTTTTGAGCTTATATACCATGCAAATTCCGCAATCTTTACTCTACAGCGCTGAGCATTTATGGACTAAACCAAGTGACGACGGCACATGGGAAGCTGGCATTACCGACTACGCCCAGGATTTACTGGGAGACATTGTTTTTGTTGATGCGCCCAAAGTAGGTAGCACCTTAATAGCGGGCCAACCTTGTGGATTGGTTGAATCAGTTAAAACCGGTTCTGACCTGCATGCTTTGGTGGATGGCGAAGTGACTGCGGTCAACGAAACACTTGCCGGCACGCCAGAGCAAATTAACGACCATCCATATAAAACATGGATTTTCAAATTTAAGCCTAATGAGCCAGATTTAGCCCAGAAACTATTGTCGGCTGAAGCATATAAAACACTCACTGATAACAGCTAAATTAGTATTATTTGCCAAAGACCTAGATTTACTTAGCAAAAACCAGGCGCACAGACTCTACAAGTCGTTCAATTTCTGATTTAACGTTTGCCGTTAGCGCCTGCTCTATACGCGGTAGTTCCGCGTTAAGAATTTCCAGTATTTTGTTTTCCAAAGCTTGTTCAACAGCTGGCAAATCAGCACTTAACCCTTGTATATAACTTTGTTTAGCTGCTTCTGCCAAAGCGCTAAAGTCAGCTCTGAGGGTAGCGCTTAACTCGTTGGATAAATTTTCATACAGTGCAGGAAAAGTATCCCCTAGCTTTTGCTGTAATTGCAATTGAGACTGTGCCTGCAAAGAATCCAAATACACACTGAGTTCCGTCTGTGTGTGTTGCGTGAGAGCTTTATAGATTGCACCTAGTTCAAGCCCTAAGTCGGCTTTTTGTTCCGAAAACAAGCTTGTTCGCAGTGCTGCTAAATTTGTATTGAGCGCTTCAGCTGCTGTTTCCACACTCGATTTTTCTAGCTGTGCTAGTGTTGCTTGCAGTTCGGTCGTTAAGTTTTGCTGCAACGCTGGTAGTGATGCATCCAACTTATTGCTGACCTCGGCGACAGCCTGATTTTGCATTTGCAATAGCGACGCTTCTAGGTCAGATTTAACAATATCCGCATTCACATGCATCAGTTTAGGAATTTCAGTCGCAAGATCTGCTCTTGCTTTATCGATTAAGGCGACAGTTTCATCGAGCGCGCCTTGCTGAACCTGCGTAAGCGTCTGCTGCACATGTTGCTGTAATTCAGTTTGAGCTGCATGTTGCTGATGTGCAATCTGCTCAAGTTGTTGTTGATATTGCTGATCAAGCGCACTTGAAATATATGCCTGATTCGCTTTTTGAATATTGGCTGATTCGGTGAGCAAGTGTTCCAGCAAGTCTTGTTTTAAATCGAGCTTTAATTTCTGCACTACAGATTTTTCAATCTCAGCGGCGACTTGCGGTTTAATATGCGCTGCAATTTCAGCCACCAATTCCGGCGTGACATTAAATGACTTTGCAATCGCCTGTGCTGGCATTGCATGCACTTCAGTCAGTAAGGGAATATCATCGTCATCGTCACGCATACTATGCTCGCTTATATAAGTATTTTATTCGGTAGCCACATCGGTTGATTTTATCTGATAGCCACGATCCCGATAAAACTTGTAACGCGCCCTTGCCGCAACTTTATCAGCTTCATCGCTTCCCACAAGTTCGACCAAGTATCTAAAGCGACTAAAAAATGGCGGGTGCTCAGTTTGCAGGTTAATTAATATATCGTCTTGTATCAGTAGTTCGCTACTCGCATCAAGAATAATCGGACTGACATGCGCGCTATTGTCTTGCGGGAAAGCACTAGGCAAAAAGCTGGCTGGCGAAAAATGCCAAAGCTGTTGCTGTAGTTGCTCGCTCACTTGTCTGTTTTGCGTAAACACCGTGAGCTGGCGACCTTTAGCAACTGCTTTTTCACAAAGCTCGCTCACCTTCGCCAGCTTATCCTGCACATTAAAATAAAACTCTACGCGCGTCATGCCTATGCCAAATTAACGGGTGCGTGACACCAAAAACTCGGTCAACATTGGCACCGGTCTGCCAGTGCCGCCTTTTTCTTTACCGGATTTCCAAGCAGTGCCTGCAATATCCAAATGCGCCCAGTCGTATTTTTTAGCAAAGCGCGACAAGAAGCAAGCGGCAGTAATGCTACCTGCGGCGCGACCACCAATATTACCCATGTCTGCAAAATTACTATCGAGCTGCGGTTGGTATTCTTCCCACAACGGCATGTGCCAAGCACGATCCAAAGAAGCCTCGCCCGCTTTCAGCAGCTCTTGTGCAAGCGCATCGTTGTTACTGAACAAGCCTGTGGCATGGTGTCCCAAAGCAATCACGCAGGCACCGGTTAAAGTGGCGATATCTACCACCGCACTTGGTTCAAAACGTTCGGCATACGTTAATGCATCACATAATATCAAGCGGCCTTCTGCATCGGTATAACACATCGCCCGGTCTAGTTGCACGGCCATCCGGCATATTTTCACAAGTTGGAATAATACCGATTACATTGAGCGGCAAATCCATCTCAGCGATAGTTTTAAAAGTTCCTAATACACTAGCTGCGCCGCACATATCGTATTTCATTTCATCCATATCGCCACCCGGCTTTAATGAAATACCACCCGTATCAAAAGTAATCCCTTTGCCAACTAACACCACAGGTTTTTGGTCTTTTTTGCCTTTTAAATGTTGCATCACAATTAGCTTAGGTGGCTGTTCACTCCCTTGCGTCACCCCCAAGAACGAACCCATGCCCAATTTTTCAATTTGCTCACGCTCTAGCACTTCCACCTTCATGCCATACTGCTTGCCTAATAGCAGCGCTTGCTCACCTAAATAAGTTGGCGTACACACATTGGGTGGTAAGTTACCCAAGTCTTTGGTAAAACTTACACCCGCAGCCAATGCTTTACCGTCCGCCAAACCAGCTTCTGCTTCTTTTAGCTGTGCTGTATCTGCAACGTGAATGGTCAGTCTTTTAATCCCTTTTTTGGCTTCATCGGCCTCAGCGCCCTCTTTTTTACGTTTAATCGCATCAAAACGATAAGTCGCGTCCATTGCGACCTCTGCCAACAATGCAAGCTTGCGACGCAAACTCAGTGTGTTCACCGGCAATTCAGCAAGATGCGTGAGCGCCTCTGTGGCAGCACTTGCAGCCAACGCTTTAACCGACGCACGTACTGCCTTAGCATATTTTTTTTCAGAGAAATCTTCTTGCTTACCCAAGCCAACCAGTAATACACGGTCGCTATGCACGCCTGGCACATCATGCAACATCAAGGTTTTATCAGCTTTACCATCCATGTCGCCGCGCTTTAAAACAGTACTCAGATAACCTGAAGACAGGGTATCAATCGCTTGTGCAGCATCAGACAAGTGACGAGACTCGTATACCCCAACAATGACACAATTATGGTGCTGTTTTTCCGAACTACCCGTTTTTATGCTAAATTCCATGTGCTTGAATCCTTAATCTTGTTGTGCTTGTTTATAAACCCAATAACATTTAGTGATATTGTTATTGATAACGCGTGTGAAAATAACAGACATCAACGAAGTCTGATTGGTTTAAAATCTAAGCAAATTATCTCGTGTTTTACACGTAATTCATAGTTGTAAATTTAACTTATGCTTTTTAGGCGCTCCCTAGTACAAGAACTCATCTCCACTGCCGCAGGCGCCTTTCTAATATTGATTGGCATCGTGGTAGCGCAACGCGCGGGTAATCTTATTCGTTTGGCAGCAAAAGGCATTTTGCCAAACGATGCCATCACCACCATGCTCGGTTTTAGCATGATTAAATTTCTACCTATGATTATCTCCTTGACGCTGTTTCTTGCTGTATTAATGACACTATCACGCTGGTATCGTGATTCTGAGATGGTGGTTTGGTTTAGTAGTGGCATGAGTATCACCAGCTGGATCAGGCCGGTGTTGAGC
>NCHI01000045.1:0-12470 GCA_002281815.1 Methylotenera sp. 24-45-7 | reverse complement strand
TACTCAGCCTAGTCGTGATGCCTTGGGCAACCAGCCAAGGCGAAGCTTACCGCACCCAATTAGAAAGCCGTGATGATTTAGCTTCAATCAGTCCTGGCGTATTTAAAGAATCTAGCAACGGCGAACGCGTGTTTTTTATTGAAAGTTTTGATGAGCTAGGCAATATCGTTAAAAATATTTTTGTACAGTCACTGCAACATCAAAAATTGGGCATTATCGTTGCGGCAGAAGGTAATCGTGTGGTTGAGAAAAATGGCGACCAATTTGTGGTCATGGAAAACGGCAGACGTTATGAAGGCACGCGTGGTTCGGCTGAGTTTTCTACCACCAAGTTTGAAAAATACGCGATACGCGTTGAAGCTAAAGAAGCCAAGCAAGAACCTCCTAGCACGCAATCAAAATCAAGTCAGGAACTGCTATCGAGTCAAAACAGCACCAATGCCGCCGAGTTACAATGGCGTTTTGCCATTCCTATTTCTGCACTCATCTTATCGTTATTGGCGATTCCGTTAAGCGCGCTAGACCCGCGCGCCGGACGCTCTGCAAACTTTGTATTAGCGCTCATTATTTATATCGTTTACAACAATCTGCTTAGTATCATGCAGGCTTGGGTTGCACAGGGCAAAATCAATGGTATTGTGGGCTTGTGGCCGGTGCATTTCATATTTCTGGCTATCACTGCTTACATGTTTTACCGCCGTGCGAACCAATTACCTATCATGCCGATATTTCTATCTCGCTTGTTTGTCATGCCTAAATTAAAAACTAGTCGTAAATAGTCATCTGAATTTATCCTCACATCCATGAACATCCTCACCCGCTATCTACTCAAAGAAATTACCGTCAGCGTGTTGCTAGTCATGCTGGCGCTAATCGCCATGTTCTCGTTCTTTGATTTGATTCAAGAGCTCGAGGATTTGGGGCGCGGTAATTATGGTTTAGGCACTGTGCTGTTATTCGTGTTACTTAGTGCACCTGGCCATATCTATGAAATCATGCCAGTTGCAGTACTGGTTGGCTGTATGTATAGCATTGGTCAGTTTGCCCACCATTCTGAACTCATCATCCTCAGGGTCAGTGGCATTTCTCTGGCCGGGCTCAGCATTTCATTACTTAAAACCGGTTTGGTGTTCACTTTAATCACATTCTTAATTGGCGAATTAATTACGCCGCTAAGCGAAAAAATGGCGCAGCGCATGCGTATCAAAGCCACTGACTCGGTGATTGTGCAAGACTTTAAATCTGGATTATGGGTAAAAGATGGCAACAGTTTTGTGAATGTTGAAGAAGTGCTGGCAGACTCCACATTACTCAATGTACATATTTATGAATTTGACAATGAGTTCAAATTAAAAACCAGCAGTCATGCCAAATCTGGGCAGTTTAACGATGAGAAGTGGGATCTAAGCGGCGTTACACAAGTACAATTTAACGAGGAAACCAACACCTTAAAACAATTGGATAAAGCCACTTGGCGCTCATTAATTCGGCCTGAGCTACTAAACGTGTTACTCGTGTTGCCAGAAAAAATGTCTGCTTGGAATTTATATTCTTATATTGATCACTTGTCGCTTAATAAACAAAAAACCAACCGTTACGAAATGGCTTTATGGGCTAAGCTGATTTACCCTCTGGCATGCATGGTCATGATCATGCTGGCTTTACCATTTGGGTTTATTCAGCAACGAGAGACTGGTGCCAGCACAAAAATCTTTATCGGCATCATGTTAGGAGTGTTTTATCAGATTTTAAATCGAACGTTTGTACACTTAGGCTTACTTAACGACTGGGCGCCATTGTTCAGCGCTATTGTGCCGACGATTCTGTTTCTAATCGCTGGCTTAGGAATGTTGCGTTACGTCGACAGAAGGTAGTACGAGTCGGCACTGCAAAAGTCTATCATGCAGAAATAAGCGCTCTTTATCTATTATTGCCCATAGAAAACCAATTCCGCACAACATAAAGCTCATGCTGGCTAGTGCATAACGTAACACTGCTACCTTTAAACTAAGCAATTGATTGTGTTGGTCCAGCAACTTTATTTTCCAAGCCTGCATCGCCAGCGTTTGGCCAGATTTTAGCCAACACCATACAAAATAAGCGCCTATCACACCCCATAAATACAACTGCAACAACAAGCGCTTGAATCCGTAACTGGCATCACCAAACAGCCATAAAAACAGGCCTGCGCTCACAAAAACAATCGCTATCAAGGTCAGCAGCTCGTACAAAAGACAAGCCCCAAGCTTGATTAAACTTGGGGCAGTACCCGCAAATGCTTTATGTTCCATAAACTTCACTCATCAAACAATCTTTATTCAGAGGCTGGCTCGCCGTAAGTATCTGGAGATTCAGCACGCAATTTTGCGCGCTCGGCTTCAGGCAAGCTTTGATACTTACGCCATTTGTCTCTTAGCGCTTGCTTTTGATCCTCGGGTAAGTCTTTAAAACGTTGATGTTTTTTTCTAGCATTTTCACGCTCGTAAGGTGTCATGCGACTCCAATTACTGAGTCGGTTTTTAACACGCTCTTGCTTTTGCGGGTTCATTTTTGGGTAATCACGTGCAATGTCCAGCATCTTCTCGCGTTGCCATGGGCGCAGGCTATCCCACTCTGCGGCCAATGGGCTAAGCACTTTTTGCTGATCTTCAGATAACTGCGACCAAGTAACATCACTCTCGCCAGCGTGTGCCAAACTCGTCAACACGACAAACAACAAGCCTAAAACATATTTGAACCCTAGTTGGTATCTATCCATGCATCAAATCCTTTATCCGCATAAGCTTCCGGTGGCAAATCAGAAGCCAACAAGAATGCATCACTATTTTCTAAATTATTGCTCACTTCAAATTGTTGTACTGCAAAAAAAGTAACTAACATGACGAGTATCACCAAGGCAGCTGATGTCATTCGATGTTGCTGGCCAAAGTGGTCGCCAAACCAGCGGACTACATTGCCCTGACTGGTATGAGTGTTGCTATATTGGAGTTGCGCCTGCTTTTCAGCCAAATAGCGCACTGCCGCATCATGCGCCAGCGTCAAACGCTGCTCTTGGTGCGGCATTAATCGTTGCGCGCTGTCATTGAGCAAATCTGTCATGTGACGCGCGATTTGTTGTTCTACCATCGTATCTAAAACAATGTCGTCTGTGCTTAAGTTGTCATTTTTTTCATGTGTCATATTGTCTTTATACCTGCTCATGGATTGCTCCTAACTCGCATGCTATGTTTTTTCATACACAGCATTAGATAAGCCTAGCTTATCCAAACCTTGCTTTTTAAGTTCTTTAGCCAATGCGTGAACCGCTCGCGAACAGTGTGTTTTAACACTGCCATCCGAGCAGCCCATAATTGCGGCTGTTTCAGCCACATCCATCTCTTCCCAGTAACGAAGTACAAACGCTTCTCGTTGACGCAATGGCAGCTTTTGCAATGCTTGCTCGATTAAGGCAATGGTCTGATTTCTTGCCAACACTGCCGATGGCTCGTCTGAGTCATCTTCAACGTCAATGGTTTCTAGTGGATCACGCTCTTCGTTGTCAGCATCATTACTTCCGAAAGAAGATAATAAAGTCGTCCATAAATTGCGTACTTTTTGCCTGCGCCAAAAGTCTCGCATGGTATTTTGTAAAATGCGCTGAAATAACATTGGGAACTCTGTCGCGGGGTGGTCACCGTACTTTTCAGCCAGCTTCATCATTGAATCCTGCACAATGTCCAGCGCAGTATGATCATCGCGCACAGCGTAAGCAGTCTGCTTAAAGGCGCGACGTTGTACCGAAGCTAAAAAATCTGAAAGTTCTTTTGGGGTTGCCATTTCAATGTTTGATTACATCAATGTTTATGCAAATAATAATTTAAAATTTGCTGTCGCAAAGTATATCAGGTTTATATTTGCACTAAGCTGAAGCTTGGTTACAATCATATCCTGTTAATGACGCGAGCAAGCCCATGTGGAAACTAATATTTTTGGTGTTAATTGTATGGCTAGCCATCACGATTGTGAAGCATATGCTGGCAAACTCAGATACGACAAAACCCAATAGCACGGCTACTGGCAACGATAACAGCCATCAACATGCAGAAAGCATGGTGCAATGTAGCGCTTGCCAAGTCCATCTCCCTAGGTCTGAAGCCTTTTTGGTAGAAGGCAAATTTTATTGTTCACAAGCCCATATAGACCATAAACCAGATTGATTACAATTTAAGACACGCCAAGTGACTGTATCCCAGCGTTATTTAAGTAGCAACTTTAACAAAAACTTTGCCTTGCAAAATGATCTTAGCTTGCAAGCGCGCGCAATTCGTATTATCAATATTTTTCGTTTTTTGCTGAGCCTAGTGTTTGTCATATTTTATGCTTATGCCGACAAATTAAATTGGACCAGTAACGACAACCCATCCTTGTTTTTCAGCCTGGCGCTTGCTTACATGCTGTTCAGTGTGACTTTGCTGATTATCACGCCATTAAAATCTCCTGCTGTCATATTTTTTCATCCTATACAAATAGTCATCGATATCTTGTTTATTATCATGATGATGCATGCAGCTGGCGGCATTCAAAGTGGATTAGGTTTGCTGCTTATCATCTCCATTGTGACGGCGAGTTTGGTCAGCGATGGTCGCTTGGCTTTGTTTTATGCAGCAGTTGCCACCATTGGCTTGTTACTGGAACAAAGTTACCAGATTGCTCATTGGCAGCTACCGATTTCCTCTTATACACAGCCGGCAATGTTAAGCTTAAGCTGCTTTGCAACGGCATCGCTTGCCTACAGCCTAGCAAAACGTCTATTGCAAAGTGAAGCGCTTGCCTCATCGCGCGGTGTAGACCTTGAAAACATGGCTCAAGTGAATGAATTAATTACCCAAGAAATGCAAGACGGCGTATTGGTCGTCGATCAAGACTTGAATATTCGTCATCATAATATTCAGGCGGAGCAGTTGTTGACCTTAACACTGGGACTGAATAATCCTCTTAGCCTCAAACTTAGCTCACCTGAAATAGCAGCCATGTTTCATGAATGGTCGCAAGGCAATGATAGTCATAATGAGCTGATTACCATGGTGAATAATAAACAACTTAATCTGCGCATAGAACCTATCAATCATCAAAACCGCCAGCTTGGTGCAGTGATATTTATTCAGGACTGGAGCAAAATGCAGTCTGCTGCGCAACAAGCAAAATTAGCCGCTTTAGGGCGATTAACTGCCAACATCGCACACGAAATTCGCAATCCATTAAGCGCCATTAGCCATGCCAATCAGCTGCTGCAAGAAGAAGACCATCTGACCGAGGCAAACGCACGTATTCTGCAAATCATCGCAGACAACACGCAGCGTATTAATCAGATTATTAAAGATGTGCTGGAACTGAACCGCCGCGATCGCACCCAACAAGAAAAAATAAATCTACATGAATTTGTGATGGATTTTTACAACCAGTTTTGCACGATTGAAAAGATTCCCCATTCGCACTTCGTTGTAGATACCCACTCAGAACAAGACACGATCGTTTTTGATAGCCGCCATCTAACGCAAATTTTATGGAACCTATGTAAAAACGGTTGGGAACACAGCCATAAAAACATAGGTAGCTTAAAATTAAGTTGTAGCCAAACTTACAAATCTGCGCGAGACTTAAGCCCTGTGCTGCAATTTGAAATCATCGACGATGGTGCAGGTATCCCTGAATCAGAGCGTAACAAGTTGTTTGAGCCGTTTTATACGACAAAATCAACAGGTAATGGACTAGGGCTTTACATATCACGCGAACTCGCGGAAGCCAATAATGCAGAGTTGATTTACCAGCCACTGCAACAAGGTAGCGCGTTTATTCTTCAACTAAAAAATGCTAACTAAATGCCACATTCCAGCATGAGTCAAAAACCCCGTTGTTTAATCGTTGATGACGAAGCCGATATTCGCGAATTACTGGTCATGACGCTAGAGCGCATGGATATTGAAACATTCAGCGCCAGCGGCATAGAGGAAGCCAAGCAATTGCTGGCCGCACATAGTTTTTCGCTATGCCTGACGGATATGCAGATGGCAGATGGCAGTGGTTTAGATTTACTGCATTATATTAATGAGTTTCATACTGGCTTACCGGTTGCGGTGATTACCGCGCATGCCAGTGCTGACAATGCAGTTAGCGCACTCAAAGCTGGGGCGTTTGACTATCTATCCAAGCCTATCTCATTAAAACAGTTAAGACCTCTGGTTGAGTCTGCACTAAAACTCAGCAGCAAAATCAAGCATACTCAGACCGACACCTTGCAGATGTGCGGAGACTCCGAGCAAATAAAATATGTACGCATGATGATAGAAAAGCTGGCGCGTAGCCAAGCACCGGTCTACATCAGCGGTGAATCAGGAAGTGGTAAAGAACTTGCCGCAAAACTGATTCATCAAAATAGCTCACGCGCTGAAGGCGCTTTTATTGCCATAAACTGTGGCGCGATTCCAGAAAACCTCATGGAAAGTGAGTTTTTTGGTTATAAAAAAGGCGCGTTTACCGGTGCTAATCAAGACAAAGTCGGTATGTTTCAGGCAGCCAATGGTGGCACTTTATTTTTAGATGAAGTGGCAGATTTACCACTGACCATGCAAGTAAAACTGTTGCGTGCCATTCAGGAAAAAAAAGTACGTATGGTCGGCAACACTACAGAAGAAGCGGTGGATGTACGCATCATTAGTGCAACCCATAAGAATCTGTCAGAAATGATGGATCATGGCTTATTTAGAAAAGATCTTTATTACCGACTGAATGTCATCCAACTCAAAATGCCCGCCTTGCGAGAGCGCGCATCTGACATTCCGCTCATGGCTAATGTATTACTGGCCAAATTGTGCGCCAATCAAAATAGCAGCATACCCAAAATAGACGCCAAAGCGATGGCTTATATGTGTAGCTTGCCTTTTCTGGGGAACGTGCGTGAACTTGAGAATATGCTAGAACGTGCATTGGCACTATGTGACGGCAAACTCATCAGCATTGAAGATTTACTCATTGAAAACGCACCTGAACAGCAAATTGGCCATACGCCTATTGCCTTGGGCGATACAGAAACACTGAACTTGCCCGATTATCTGGAAGATGTTGAGAAAAAAGCGATTATTCAAGCGCTACATAAAACTAACAATAACAAAACTGCCGCAGCCAAATTGTTGGGGGTGACATTCCGCACACTGCGCTATCGCCTGGCTAAGCTTGGCCTATCTCAAGAAACAGATAGTGAAGCAGATGGAGATAGCGCTTAGATTGCGGATAAGGTTTAGGCCAGTACTAACAATAAATATGTGACGTAAAGTGCACCATTCACGAGTAAATGCCACACACGAATACCGCTTTTCGCGATCACATATCTGAGCCACATAGCAGCAATCAGCGTCACAATAATACCTAGCAACACTTCCTGACGTGGCTCCCAAGGGGTGAGCATAATACCAATAGCCGGTAATAAAGTACCCTGAAACACCATCGCGCCAGTGATATTGCCGAACGCCAGCGTATCTTTACCTTTACGAATCCACAACACACTGTTAATTTTTTCTGGTAGTTCTGTTGCAATGGGAATAATCAGCAATGACAGCAACAAAGCTGAAATACCCAATATGCTCGAAGCCTCTTCGACGCCATGAATAAATCCTTTAGCACCCGCCACCAGCAAAGCCAAGCCTAATAGCAGCTGCAACACAATGATCGGCATATTGTTAGGCAACCCTAATTTGCATAAAAACATATCGCCGCCGGCTTCGGTGGCGTGGCCTTCTTCAACCAGTGCTTCAGAAGCGTTGATGGTCATCATCACATAGATGAAATAAATCATCACCATAATGAAACCTAAACCGTAACGCACCGCCACTAGCGTATGTGGCACAAACATGGCGATGGCCGCAAAACTGAAAGCAACAATAAAGAAATTAAGGTCGCGCACTAAGCCTGTACGCTCTGGCCTTAAATGACCTTGCGTGCCGCGACGTTTCCAAACTGACATTGCCATGATAGACAACGACAAAGTCGCCAACATCAAAGGCGCACCCAAAATTGCACCCACGCCAATTTCCTCATTGGTTGCTGCGTTCTGCGTGCCGGCCAGCAGTGCCAATAGCGGCACCGAGGTTTCCGGTAAGGCGGTTCCTACTGCGGCAAACAAAGAACCGGTCACCCCTTCTGAAATTTTTAACTTTTCACCTAAGTGCTCTAGCGCGTTGGTAAACACCTCGGCGGCAATCAAGATCACTATCAGCATCACGAATAACTCTAAAAATATCATTGGGAATTCCTAGTGAGATATAAATTGACATGAATGTCAGATCAACAATATGCGCATTTTAAACCCAAACACACACAAAATTTACATAGCTGACCACAAAGCTAAACTAAACTACTGTTTCGCGTATGATAGTGCGTGATAATGACACTGATATTGATAAGACTGAGCATTAAATGAACTGCTACAACATTAATCAAGCAGGATTAGTGACAGGTGCACAATGGATCGCCTCACCTAATTTTGACGCACGCGCGACAACTGCTGATATCAGCCTGATAGTGATACATAACATCAGCTTACCGCCCAAGCAATATGGCGGCGATGGCATTATTCAATTGTTCACCAACCAGCTTAATCCCGATGAACATCCTTACTATGCACAAATCCACACACAAAAAGTATCCTCACACTTTTTAATCAGGCGCGATGGCACACTCATACAATTTGTTTCCTGCTTAGCGCGTGCTTGGCATGCTGGTGTATCTAATTGGCAAGGACGTGAACGTTGTAATGATTTTTCTGTCGGAATTGAGCTTGAAGGGTGTGATTTTGAAGCTTTTGAAGACATACAATATCAAACCTTAAATCAATTAATCGCTGCCCTAAAAAAGACGTATCCGATTCAATCAATTGCTGGACACTCGGATATTGCACCCGGCAGAAAAACTGATCCCGGACCCTACTTTGATTGGGATCGCTTGGCTGAAAAATGTAACCACTTAATGAATAACACTAAAAAAGACTAAGTTATCATCATATGCAAAAAATCATTTCTATTTTAAGTGCAGTGTTTGTATTGGCATTGTTAGCAGGCTGCGGCAAACAAGATGCCGCAACTGAAGCTAACGCCAAAAAAGGCCCCAAACCTACACTGGTTACGGCAGCAAAGATTAATAAATCCTCCATAGAAATTAGCGAATCAGCAGTAGGCTCATTGGAAGGTTTAATAGATCCAACTATCGCTTCAGAAGTCGCAGCACGCATCATTAAAGTCCATGTAAGCCCAGGTCAGCGTGTAAAAAAAGGAGATTTAATTGCAACGCTAGATAGCACCGAATTTAATTTGCAACGCAATGAAGCCCAAGCTGAAGTCGCACGTATTGAAGCGCTACTCAATAACCAAACTAAAATTGTGGCGCGCAGTCAGGCATTAGTGAATAAAAACTTTATCTCTCAAAATGCCGTGGACACAGACCTCGCGCAGCAAAATGTGCTTAAACAACAGCTTGTTGGTGCTAAAGCGCGCGTGGCAAGTATTAGCCACACCGGTAGTAAGACCACGCTTTATGCGCCTACAGACGGTGTAGTCGAAAAGAAAATTGTTGATACTGGTGAGTTTGTAAAAGTTGGTGACCCGATTGTACAAGTGGTATCCAACAAAAAATTGCGGGCGCATATTCCGTTTCCCGAGCGCATTAGCAATCAACTCAAACCCGGCATGAAAGTGCGCCTGACCACCCCTACCAGTGACAAAGTAATTGAATCAGTGATTCGCGAATTAAAGCTCATGATTACTGAAAGCAACCGCTCTGTAGATATTATCGCCGATGTCACTGATGAAGCGGACTGGCAGCCCGGCGCCAGCGTGACTGGCACCGTGGTTTTAGGGCAAAAAGATGCGGCATTAATGGTGCCTGAGCAAAGTGTAGTGTTGCGGCCAGCAGGTGAGGTGGTTTACTTAATTAAAGACGATACGGCTTATCAAACTGTGGTTAAAACCGGAGAGCGCCAAAACGGCATGGTTGAGATCATTGCAGGCTTACAAGACAGCGACACGATTGTGGTCGATGGTGCTGGATTTTTAACAGACCAAGCCAAAATTAAAATTGCCGATAAAGCAACACCTTAATCACCTACCGCCAATTAACAAAAAGAATCTGCGATGACACTTCCTGAACTATCGATAAAACGCCATGTACTGGCATGGATGCTGTCTGGTGTCATCGTATTATTTGGCATCATCTCTTATCAGCGTATTGGTGTCGATCGCATTCCTGCCATTGATTTTCCGATTATTGTCGTCAACACCACCTTGCGTGGCGCAAACCCGGATGTCATCGACACCAGTGTCACCAGTATTATCGAATCCGCCATCAATACTACCCCGGGCATCGAGCACATACAGTCCTCATCTTCACCTGGTGTGTCAACCATTAGCATCACCTTTGCCTTGGATAAAAATATTGATGTCGCTTACAACGAAGTACAAGCAAAAGTCAGCCAGGTATTAAGACGCTTGCCTGAAGACACCGACCCGCCAGTCGTGCAAAAAGTCGACACCAATGCCGCTGCGGTAATATGGCTGGCATTGAGTGGCGACCGTACCGTGCAGCAGTTAAACCTGTATGCCAACAATGTACTCAAGAAAAAATTTGAAACCATCAATGGCGTAGGCGAGGTGACCATCGGTGGTCGCCGTGACCGTGTCATCCGCGTGAACATAAACCCCGAGCGCATGGCCGCTTACAAAATCACTGCCAATGATTTGATTGCCGCGTTTAAACGCGAGCATGTGCAACTGCCGGGTGGATTTTTGGTAAGCAAACAGGCTGAGCAACTGCTCAAACTGGATTTGGAATTTCACAACGTTAAAGAGCTGTCTGAGTTAATTGTTTCTACCAACACTGGCGTGCCAATTCGCCTTAAAGATGTGGCTACTGTAGAAGACGGCATTACCGATAACCGTCAGGTAGCACGTTACAAAGGCAAGCCCACCGTAGGTTTAGGCATGGTAAAAATTGCGAATGCCAATACCGTTGCCATTATTGAAGAAGTAGAGCGCAGGTTGGAGCAAGACATACGTCCGAATTTACCACCGGGTATGAATTTGGAAATTTCAACTAACGACTCAATTTTTATTAATCAGTTAGTCGCGTCATTAAAAGAACATTTAATTGAAGGTACTTTGCTGGCAGCGCTCATCGTATTTATTTTTCTGCGCTCGGTTCGCTCTACCTTGATAGTCGCCACTGCGATTCCGGTCTCATTGCTGGCCGCCATTGCGGTGATGTATTTTTCCGGCTTTACTTTTAACTCCATGACCTTGCTAGCGCTGCTGCTGCTGATTGGCGTAGTAGTAGACGATGCCATTGTGGTGCTGGAAAACATTTACCGTCATCGCGAACACCTAGACCCCAACCCGATTAGCGCTGCCCTGAATGGCACCCGCGAAGTGACTTTCTCAGTCACTGCCGCGTCTTTAGCTTTGGTGTGTATTTTTGCACCAGTCATCTTTATGGATGGCATGGTTGGCAAATTCTTCAACTCGTTTGGGGTAGTCGTGACATTTGGCGTTTTAGCATCGCTATTTGTTTCGCTCACCCTCACACCCATGCTGTGTTCGCGCTACCTCGATGTTAGTCACAACCACAACAAAATTTACGGTGCTATCGGTAAAGTACTTGAAGGGCTTGATAACACCTATAAAAAATTGCTCGACAGTTCATTAAAGCATCGAGGTCTAGTACTCATCGTCACCTTGGTTTTTGTGGCAGTGAGTGGTTACTTATCCATTAAATATGTAGAAAAAGACTTTGTGCCAGAGTCGGATGAAAGTAGCTTTAGCATCACCGTTAAAACCCCTTTAGGTTCCAGTTTGGAATACACCGATTCACGCTTAAAAATGGTGGAGGCCATAGTTGCCAGCCATCAAAATGAAGTGGCGAGTTTCTTTTCTACCATCGGCACCGGCTCACGTGGGCAAGTGAATCAGGGCAATGTCAATGTGCGCTTAAAACCTAAAGAGCAACGTACCGTGAGCCAGCAAGCCTTAATCAAACAACTGAAAAAAGAGCTGGATAATGTGCCTGGGGTGCGTGCTTTGCCCACTGGCGCCTCAGTAGTGCGTGGGCAGCGCTCAGAAAAACTGCAATTTAACCTCACTGGCAACAACTTGCAGGAAATTGGCCGAATTTCAAAACTACTGCAACAGTCTTTAAGTAGCAACCCAGACATGGGCAAGGTAGATTTAGACGTGCAATTGGACTTGCCGCAACTTAATATGAAGATAGACCGTGAGCGCGCGGCAACGCTGGGCTTAAACGCCACCGACATTGCGACTGCGGTTAGTCTGTATGCAGGTGGGGTAAATGTAGCCACTTATAACGATGCCAATGGCGATGGTCAGCGCTATGACATTCGCCTTAAAGCCAGCGATAGTGAATTAAAAACCGAAGCAGATTTGCGTAAAATATTT
>NCHI01000194.1 GCA_002281815.1 Methylotenera sp. 24-45-7 | reverse complement strand
TGTCACTGTTGGAATGATGTAATCGCAACATGTTTTCGACATTAATTCGCATGTTTGAGTATTTTTGCCTAAGGGTGCTACCGATTATTATTTTAAAGTAGCCACAAATTAGTATTTCTGAGTCATGCATTTCTAAATAAACTACTGCATAGCATTGGCGTTTAATTACTATCGCTTACAGATGGCTGAAATATCCGCATAGCGGACTGAGATTAGAAAACCTAAATTAGTATAGGTAAGCTTAATCTATTTATGTAGATTAAAAGACATCCTCATAAACTCTGCAATTAACCTAGAAGCCAACGCTTCATAGTGGAATAAGAAAATATATACAATCCTAAGTTTCCCATAAGTTTTTACCTTTAATATTTATTCTGTATAAGCATTACTCACATATAAAAATCGTTTTATAGGCTTTTATTGTTTTAAATTAATACGGGATAAAAATGAAAACCAAACAAACTAGGTGGCTAAATAAACTGCACCAATTCGTCTGGAAAATCTCATCAAAACTAGGCCCTTTTGCGCCATTGATTGCCATGCTGCTGCTGGGCCTGCTGGTGCTGTCTGCTGCACGCCTGGGGCTGGTGCTATGGAAGCTGGAACGAGTCAATAATACCGGAAAGCTGACGCAGGTACTGCTGCAGGGCATCCGTGTAGACTTTATCCAGTTGTGCATTCTGTCACTGGTGCCGCTGCTGCTGGCACCTGTGCTGGCAACCAGGCAGTTATTCAAGGCATGGCAAAAATTCACCTACGTATGGGTCGTGCTGGCAATCGTGCTGCTGGTATTTTTAGAGGCGGCAACACCGGGATTTATCAATGAATATGACATACGGCCAAATCGTATCTTTGTGGAATACCTCAAATACCCGAACGAAGTATTCAGTATGATGTGGCGCGGCTTTAAAATCGACATCTTTGCAGGCGTAGGCTCTGCTGTTGTGGCATTCTGGCTCGCTCACCGCTACATGAAACCATGGCTAGGTGCACAGCCTGCCTGGTCCAACAAAAAACTCTGGACCACCTGGCCGCTGATATTCGTTTTAGCAGCGCTCGGCATGCGTTCTTCACTGGGCCATCGCCCAGCCAATCCTGCTATGTTTGCCATCACCGCAGACAGCATGGTCAACAGCCTGGTGCTCAATTCCGGCTATTCTGTCGTCTATGCCACATACAACCTGCTTAAAGAAACAAAATCCAGCGACATCTACGGCAAAATGCTGCGTGAAGAAATCTTTAAGCTCACTGGCGCCAAAGAGGCTGACATCCCGACCCTGACCACACTGCACCCTAGCCACAAACGTGACAAACCGCTGAACCTGGTCATCATCCTGCAAGAGAGCATGGGGGCAACCTTTGTAGAATCGCTTGGCGGTACGCCAGTAACCCCCAACCTGGAAAAACTCAAGGAGCAAGGCATCTGGTTC
>NCHI01000193.1 GCA_002281815.1 Methylotenera sp. 24-45-7 | reverse complement strand
TTTTCAAACTATTTTGAGAACCTACATATTTAAATATCCAGATTATTCGCACCTAAAGCATTATTTTCAATAAATGCACGTCTTGGTTCAACGTTATCACCCATTAGTGTGGTGAAAATTTCATCGGCAGCAATCGCATCATCAATTTGCACTTTGAGCAAACGGCGTACTTTCGGATCCATGGTGGTTTCCCATAATTGCTCAGGGTTCATTTCGCCCAAGCCTTTGTAACGTTGAATATTAAGTGTGTTTTTAGCTTCACCCTGCAACCAGTCCAATGCCTGTTTAAAGCTTGCGACTGGTTGTTCTTTTTCGTTACGTTTTACCGTTGCACCTAAACCTACTAAGCCGTTCAATATATTAGAGGTTTTTAAAATTTGTCGGTAATCACCGCTGCTTAAAAACTCAGCATTGATGACGCAGCACTGTAAATTACCATGCACATATTTATTGATTTCCAATCTGTAGGCATTGGTTTCTGCATCAAACGCTACAATCACTTCACTGCCTACCGCACCCAAAATTGGGCGTAGTTTTTCAGCAATGCTATTGGCGTTTTGCTCATCAGATAGGTTAATTTCACCTGCATCTTGGATAGCACGCAATACGCTTTCGTCATAGAGCGATGAAATTCTGCGAATCACCGCTTCTGTCAGTACCACTTGTTTGGCAATTTCGGTCAGCGCGTCGCCTGTAAGCACGCCAGCGTCAGTTTTGGTGTCAAGTTCTGCGCCTTTGAGTGCTGATTGCAATAAATAAATATCGAGTTCCTGCTCATCTTTTAAGTAACGCTCATCCCTGCCCTGTTTCACTTTATACAGAGGTGGTTGTGCAATATAAATATGTCCGCGCTCGACTAGCTCAGTCATTTGGCGGTAGAAGAAGGTGAGTAATAAAGTACGGATGTGGGCGCCATCGACGTCAGCATCGGTCATGATGATAATACGGTGATAACGTAATTTTTCAGCTTTAAAATCTTCCTTGCCGATGCCAGTACCCAATGCCGTAATTAGAGTCGCAATTTCTTGAGAGCCTAATAACTTATCAAAACGTGCTTTTTCTACGTTTAAAATCTTACCTTTTAGCGGCAAAATAGCTTGGTTTTTACGATCACGACCTTGTTTGGCTGAACCACCCGCTGAGTCACCCTCGACTAGGTAAATTTCGCACAGTGCTGGGTCTTTTTCTTGGCAATCTGCTAACTTTCCTGGCAAGCCCATGGTGTCCATCACACCTTTACGACGTGTAATATCGCGTGCTTTACGCGCCGCCTCACGAGCACGTGCGGCTTCTACAATTTTGCCGCAGATAATTTTTGCGTCTGCTGGGTTTTCTTGTAAAAATTCAGCGAGTTTTGCTGAAACTACTTCAGATACTACCGGCTGCACTTCTGAAGACACCAGTTTATCTTTAGTTTGTGATGAGAATTTTGGATCAGGTACTTTAACT
>NCHI01000044.1 GCA_002281815.1 Methylotenera sp. 24-45-7 | reverse complement strand
CTTACTGAGAACGAGCAACCTGACGAGGCGATTAAATTATTACTACCACTTATACAATCAAATCCTAATTTTGCAGATGCACACTGCAACATAGGCACTGCATTTTTAGTAAAAGAAGACTATGACAAAGCTGAGTTCGGCTTTAAACGTGCGCTGGCATTAAAAAAAGATTATCTAGAAGCCAACATTGGCTTAGCCAAAGTACTGCAAGAAAAACGCGATTATGCTGGCGCACTGCATCACGCCGAGCTTGCAAATAAATTAAATCCCAATAAAGCCGATGTTTACAGCTTAATTGGTGGAATTTTCGGTGAATATGGCTACCCAGAAAAAGCCAAACTGAATTTTGCCAAGGCACTGGAGCTTGATACAAAACTAGTCAGCGCTTACTTAGGCCGCGGTCATCAATTGATGGAAAGCGGCGATATGAAAGGGGCTGCTGATGACTTTAAACATGCACTTAGTTTAGAGCCGGATAACTTAGCAGCAAGGCTGGCAATCGCTCAAGTCAACAAAGTTAAACCTGAAGATGACAACATGGCTGCCTTGATAACGCAAGCCAGCAAAATCGATACTTTGCCAGACGCAAAAGCAATCCCACTGCATTTCGGCTTGGGAAAATGCTTTGAAGATACAAAACAATATGATTTGGCATTTAAGCATTACCAAGCTGGCTGCCAGCTCAAGCGCAAACGTATTGAGTACAGCGCAGACAACAATGACTTAATCACTAAAAACATTATGGATGTTTTCAGTAAAGAAAATATTGATCGCTTGCGTGGTGATGCCTGCGATTCTAATTTACCGATTTTTGTACTCGGCATGCCACGCTCAGGCACCACACTTACAGAAACAATTATTGCCAGCCACCCTATGGTATATGGGGCTGGAGAGCTAAACGATATACTGGAGATAGCGGCAACAGCCCTAGTTACAGATACCGAAAATACCAAGCAAGATTTAATAGGGTATCCACTTAATTTAAAAGGCATTACCCAAGCCGAACTTAAGGCAATGGGCGAGCGCTACATCACTGGCTTGCAAGCCCGCGCGCCTGCATTTTCAAGAATCACCGATAAGATGCCGGCAAACTTCAATTGTCTAGGCTTGATTCATTTAATGTTGCCCAATGCCAAAATTGTGCATGTAAGACGCAATCCGGTAGACACCTGCCTGTCTTGCTACACCAGACTATTCAATAAAAGTCAGCTACAAAGTTACGACTTGCAGGACATCGGTCGCTACTATAGAAATTACGCAACATTGATGGAACATTGGCGCAAAGTGTTGCCGAGCGGTTCTTTTTACGAAATTCAATATGAAGACATCATTGCGGATGCTGAAGGTCAATCACGGGCGCTTATCGACTACTGCGGATTAACATGGGATGATGCCTGCCTTGAGTTCCATAAAACTGAGCGCAATATTCGCACCGCAAGTGTTACGCAGGTTCGGCAGCCTATCTATAAAACCTCTATAGAAAAATGGCGCCATTATGAAAAACACCTTGGCCCTTTGCTTGATGCGTTGGGCGACTTAATAAAACACTAAATTAATGTTACTTTTCGACTCTAGGGATCATCTATGAAAAATCTTGTACTAGCAAAAAAGCTTGCGTTTGCATTCACAATGGTCGGCATCGCACTACCTCAACTTGCAGTTGCAGAAGCAAAAGTTGGTGACCGTTTTGGCGACTGGATATATGAGTGCGCTGCCATCGCAGAAAACAAAACCGTTTGCTCACTCAGCCAAACCATCATGTCTAAAAAACAGAATAAACGTATCGTTAAGTTTAATTTAGGCCGCAATGAAAAAACCAAAACTGTAGATTTTGTCACCCTGTTACCGCTAGGCATAAAGTTGCCAGCCGGCGCAAGCCTTGCTGTTGATGCTGGAAAAGCTTATCCGTTAACGATTAAAACTTGCATTCAACAAGGTTGCGTTGCCACTTATCCTGTTGACAGTAATTTTATTAAAACGCTGCAAAGCGGACAAAAACTGAATATCAGCTTTACCGGCGCTGGCAGTGATAAACCTGTCACTATTGCAGGCTCTGCAAAGGGGCTAGCTGAGGGCGTTAAAGCAGTAGGGTTGAATTAAACTCTTCGCTAAACGCCAGAACGAAACTTAAGTCTGCTTATTTTTCGATTCTCCCAATGCAAGCACTGCTAAAAAACTAATGGCGGCGGCAATCGACACATAAAAGCCAACCCAGCTTAAACCGCCGGCGTTTACTAGCAACTGTGAAATATAGGGAGCGAATGATGCCCCCAAAATACCGCCAAATTGATATGCCAAGCCCGCTCCGGTGTAACGTAATTCAACCGGAAACTGCTCTGGCAGATAAGCGCCCATGGGCGCGAATGTCGCGCCCATCAGAAATAAAGCCAGCGATAAAAATAAGGTAATGTGCAGTACCGAGGCGCTGGCCATGAGTGGACTTAATGCAAAGCCAGCCAAAATCGCCAGCGCACTGCTAGTTAACAACACAGCACGGCGACCAAGCCGGTCACTCAAATGCGCCGCTATCGGCGTTGCCAGCGTCATGAATAAAATTGCCACACATAACATGCCTAAAAAATCTGCACGTTGCATGCCAAGCTGTGTGGTGCCATAACTTAAGCAAAATACGGTGGCGGTATAAAACAAGTTGTAACATACCACCATTGCTAAGGCACCCAATAACACTGGACGACTATGCGTTTTTAGCAAAGGCTTAATGGGCATCCCATGGGTTTTGTTTGCAGCTAGCGCTGCTGTAAAGGCTGGAGTTTCGGTCAATTTAAAGCGCACATACAAACCCACTACCACCAACAAAGCGCTGGCAATAAACGGCAAGCGCCAGCCCCAAGCTTTAAATTCAGCGTCAGTTAGAAATAATGACAGCGCCAGAAAACTCAGGGTTGCCAGCAAAAAACCTACCGATGGCCCGAGTTGTGGGAACATGCCAAACCAGCCGCGCCTGCCCTCGGGTGCATGCTCGGTAGCTAACAACGCAGCACCACCCCACTCGCCACCTAAACCCAAGCCCTGACCAAAACGCAGCACACATAAAATAATCGGCGCCCAAATTCCCAGCACCTCGTAACCCGGTAACAATCCAATCAACAGTGTTGAAATCCCCATCAGCAACAGTGACGCTGCCAGCGTTGCTTTACGCCCTACCTTGTCGCCAAAATGGCCGAACACAATTGCGCCAACTGGACGCGCAATAAAGGCAATGCCAAAAGTGAGAAATGCATTGAGCGACTGTGTGGCGGGGTCACTAGCCGGAAAAAATACTTGCCCAATGACGAGCGCAGCCGCCATAGCGTAGATATAAAAATCATAAAACTCAATCGCTGTGCCAATGAAGCTGGCAAAGGCAATATGTGTGGTTGAGACTTTTTGTGTCATGAGATGGCTTCGCTACTAAAAATTATTCTGGATTGTATGCCTAAATAATCAAATTATTGGTTTTCTCTCAGGTCGATTGCGTATAAAATAAGCAACTTTCGCGTTTAAGAAATTTCAGCCTGTGCAAATCGGTCACCACATCTTAAAAAACAACTTAATCGTAGCGCCTATGGCTGGCGTTACCGATAGGCCTTTCCGCCAGCTTTGCAAAAAGATGGGTGCAGGCTTGGCTGTGTCTGAGATGGTGACTTCAAACTCTTTGCTATACGGCAGTGAAAAAACCAAACGCCGCGCCAACCATGAAGGCGAAGTGAACCCGATTTCAGTGCAAATTGCCGGCGCTGACCCGCAAATGATGGCAGAAGCTGCCAAACACAATGTGGATAATGGCGCACAAATTATCGATATCAACATGGGCTGTCCTGCTAAAAAAATCTGCAACGTGATGGCAGGGTCAGCACTATTAAAAGATGAGCCGCTGGTTGCACAAATTCTCAGAGCTGTGGTTGCCGCAGTCGATGTACCGGTTACCTTGAAAATTCGTACTGGTTGGGATAAAAACAATCGCAATGCGATTAGCGTTGCAAAGATGGCTGAAGATATCGGCGTTCAGGCTTTGGCTATGCATGGTCGCACCCGCGCCTGTGCTTATATGGGCGAAGCTGAATACGACACAATTGCCGCAGTTAAACAAGCCATTAATATTCCGCTGATTGCCAATGGCGATATTACCACCCCGGAAAAAGCCAAGTTCGTACTGGATTACACGGGTGCCGATGCAGTGATGATAGGCCGCGCCGCACAAGGCAGACCTTGGATTTTCCGCGAAATTGACCATTACTTAAAAACTGGCACACATTTACTCGCACCCACAGTTGAAGAAATTCACAGCGTAATGTTAGAACACTTACATGATTTGTATGCGTTTTATGGCGACCTCACAGGCATGCGCATGGCTCGCAAGCACATCTCTTGGTACACCAAAGGCTTGGCAGGATCGGCACAGTTCCGCCACAGCATGAATACTTTGCAAAGCATAGACTTGCAACTAAATGCCATTAACGACTTTTTTGATGAACTGAAATCTAAAAACGATCGCTTGGTTTATATTGAAAACGACGCGGAAGATGCTGCAACAGATGCATCAGAAGCGCTAGCTGCCTAACTGAATACTATGTCCCAAGATTGCAAACTTAGCCAAGCCGTTAAAGAGTCCTTAGATGATTACTTCATGCATCTGGAAGGCGAGCCACCGCACGCGGTGTACGAGATGGTTTTAGGCTGTGTAGAAAAACCATTATTACAGTACATCATGCACAAAGTAGGCGGCAATCAAAGCAAAGCCGCCACTATTCTCGACATCAACCGCAACACCCTGCGCAAAAAACTGCAGCAGTACCATCTCGAATAATCAACTTTTTACTTCAATTATTTCTTTAGAGTTTTCACATGGCAACTATTAAACGTGCGCTGATTAGCGTTTCTGACAAAACCGGCATTATCGATTTTGCGAAAAACTTAAACACACTGGGTGTGGAAATTTTATCGACTGGCGGTACGGCCAAGTTATTTCGTGATAACAATATTCCCGTTATTGAGGTCAGCGACTACACCGGCTTCCCAGAGATGTTAGACGGCCGCGTGAAAACACTGCACCCAAAAGTACACGGTGGCATTTTAGGTCGTCGTGATTTACCAGAGCATGTTGCCGCGATGCAGTCACAAGGCATTCCCAATATCGATATGGTAGTGGTCAATCTGTATCCGTTTGAGGCTACGGTAGCAAACCCAGATTGCTCATTAGAAGATGCGATTGAGAACATTGATATTGGCGGCCCAGCCATGGTGCGCTCCGCTGCCAAAAACTGGAAAGACGTCGCGGTTCTGACCGATGCCAGCCAATACGCGGATGTCATTCGTGAAATGCAAAGCACGGGCGGCGCTACCTCACAAGCCACACAATTTGCACTGTCTGTGGCCGCGTTTAACCGCATTAGTAACTACGATGGCGCTATCAGTGATTATTTATCGAGCTTCAATAGCGATGGCACGCGCAACCCTTACCCAGCGCAGGTGAATAGCCGCTTTGTGAAGTTGCAGGATTTACGCTATGGCGAAAACCCACATCAAAGTGCTGCGTTCTATCGTGACTTAAATCCAGCGCCAGGCGCATTGGTCACGGCACAGCAATTACAAGGCAAAGAACTGAGCTACAACAACATTGCCGATGCTGATGCCGCCTGGGAAGCAGTTAAATCTTTCGACAGTACAGCCTGCGTGATTGTTAAACATGCTAATCCATGCGGTGTGGCAGTTGGCAGCAACGCTTTAGAGGCTTACAGCAAAGCCTTCCAAACTGACCCAACTTCGGCATTTGGTGGCATTATCGCCTTCAACACCACGCTAGACAAAGCCGCAGCCGAAGCGGTAAGTAAGCAGTTCGTTGAGGTGTTGATTGCCCCGGACTACACCGAAGATGCCCTAGCTATTTTCAGCGCCAAAACCAATGTGCGTGTGCTGAAAATTGCATTGCCGCAAGGCGGCAACACAGCATGGGAGCAAGGCCGCAATGCGCAGGATATTAAACGTGTCGGCTCAGGAATTTTGATTCAAACTGCTGACAACCATGAAATCAGCGTTACTAACTTAAAAGTAGTGACTAAAAAACAACCCACACCCCAGCAAATGGAAGATATGCTATTCGCTTGGCGTGTGGCCAAATATGTCAAATCCAACGCGATTGTGTTCTGCGGTAACGGCATGACTTTAGGCGTAGGCGCAGGGCAAATGAGCCGCGTAGATAGCACCAAAATCGCAGCAATCAAGGCGCAAAATGCAGGTTTAACACTGAAAAATTCAGTAGTGGCTTCAGATGCGTTTTTCCCGTTCCGTGATGGTATTGATGTGTTGGCAGAAGCTGGTGCAGTTTGTGTGATTCACCCGGGCGGCAGTATGCGTGATGAAGAAGTGATTGCGGCAGCGGATGAACATGGTTTGGTGATGGTGCTGACTGGCATTCGTCATTTCAGACATTAAATAAGGTTCTATCATGAAAATTCTTGTTATAGGTGGCGGTGGCCGTGAACATGCACTGGCCTGGAAAGTTGCTCAAAACAAAGCTGTAAGCCGTGTTTATGTGGCACCTGGCAACGCAGGTACTGCACTTGATCCAGACATGATGAACGTTCCCATCACCTCGGTGCCTGATTTGGTGAAGTTTGTGCAAGATGACGGTGACATTTATCTCACCATCGTGGGTCCTGAAGCACCGCTATCGCAAGGTGTGGTAGATGCGTTCCGCGCTGCTGGGCTTAAAATCTTTGGCCCTACCAAAGCAGCTGCACAACTCGAGTCTTCAAAAGACTTTGCTAAAGCCTTTATGGTGCGTCACAACATCCCAACTGCCGCTTATGCCACATTTACCGATGCAAAACTAGCGCATGATTATGTTGCGCAGCAAGGCGCACCTATCGTGGTTAAAGCGGATGGTTTAGCGGCAGGCAAAGGCGTAGTAGTGGCCATGACCCAAGACGAAGCACATGCCGCTATTGATGCCATGCTGGCAGACAACAAGCTGGGCAGCGCTGGCGCACGCGTGGTGATTGAAGAGTTTTTAACGGGTGAAGAAGCCAGTTTTATTGTCATGGTGGACGGCAAAAACATATTGCCACTTGCCACCAGCCAAGACCATAAACGCTTATTAGACCAAGACCAAGGCCCCAACACTGGTGGCATGGGTGCTTATTCACCAGCCCCGGTAGTCACCCCTGAAGTTCACGCCAAAGTGATGCGTGAAATTATTAAACCTACCGTTGAAGGCATGGCCAAAGACGGCATTCCTTACACCGGGTTTTTATATGCAGGGCTGATGATTTCACCTAATGGCAGTGTGAAAACACTTGAATTCAACTGCCGCATGGGCGACCCAGAAACGCAGCCGATTATGCTGCGTTTAAAGAGCGACTTTGTAGCGTTGGCTAACCATGCAATTAACGGCACATTAGATCAGGTTGAAACAGAATGGGATAGACGCACCGCGCTAGGCGTGGTGATGGCCTCGGCCAATTATCCTGATACGCCAAGATTAGGCGATGAAATCACTGGCCTACCTAAAAATTTGGTGGATGCACATGTGTTTCATGCTGGCACTACTATCAAAGACGATAAAGTGGTAACCAGCGGTGGTCGAGTATTATGTGTAACCGCATTAGGCGACACGGTAAAGTTTGCGCAGCAACAGGCTTACAAAGTACTGAATGAAATCAAGTTTGATGGCGAGCAACATCGCACTGACATTGGCTATCGTGCAATTAAAGGCTGATTTTTAAAAAATTGTTTCGGGTTATTTGTCATTCCGGCGAAGGCCGGAATCCAGGCAAGGTGGCATTTAAAGTTGTAACTTCAGTGAAAATATATCACTACACCTTTCTTGTACGATTTTATTAATTCATGATGTTTGTCTGGATTCCGGCCTCCGCCGGAATGACGCATTAGATATGCAGACTGTTAACGTCACCAGTCAATCAAAAAGAGAGTATTAATGAACACCAATGACGTTTTAAGTTATCTACAAAATTTGCAAGCCAAAATTGTAGAAGCCATTGAGTTGGTCGATGGCAAAAACTTTCTGCAAGATAGCTGGCAGCGTCCTGAAGGCGGCGGTGGCAATTCATGCTTACTTGAAGAAGGCAATGTGTTCGAGCGAGCCGGCATTGGCTTTTCGCATGTGCTTGGCAACAAACTGCCGCCATCAGCGAGCGCCGCACACCCAGAGGCCGCAGGCCGCGCATGGGAAGCCATGGGCGTGTCACTGGTGTTTCACCCGCGCAACCCTTACGTTCCGACTGTGCACATGAATGTGCGCTTTTTTGTGGCGAAAGCAGCGAACGAGACAGATGAAGATATTTGGTGGTTTGGTGGCGGGATGGATCTAACACCCTACTATGGTTTTGAAGAAGATGCTGAGCATTTTCATCGCACCATCAAAACTGCTATTGATGTTTTTGACACCAGCTATTACCCAAAATTTAAAAAAGAATGCGACGAATATTTTTATCTAAAACATCGTAAAGAACCACGCGGAATTGGCGGTATTTTTTACGATGATTTTAATGAATTAGGATTTGAACGCAGTTTTGAATTTCATAAAGCAGTGGGCGATGCCTTCCTGCAAGCTTATCTACCGATTGTGCAGCGCCGTAAAGATACATCTTATAGTGAACGTGAACGCGACTTTCAGGCATACAGACGTGGGCGTTATGTAGAGTTCAACTTGGTGTATGACCGTGGCACGCTGTTTGGTTTGCAATCAAATGGTCGTACTGAATCGATACTGCTTTCCATGCCGCCTATCGTCAAATGGCGTTATGACTGGAAACCCGAAACTGGCTCACCAGAAGCAAAACTTTATACCGATTTTTTAATCGATAAAGATTGGTTAAAGCTCAGTCCTTCGTCATGAAAATCTCCACTGAAGCACGTAAGCTAGCACAGGATTTATTGCATTTTATTGATGCGAGCCCTAGCCCTTGGCATGCGGTTGATAGTGTTCAATCACGCTTAGTTAGCGCTGGCTTCATCGAGTTGCATGAGGCTGACGCTTGGCAATTACAATCCGGCAGCAGTTACTTTGTGACGCGTGGTGGTGCCTCTATTATTGCGTTTACCCTTGGCAAGCAAGCACTCACTGACAGCGGCTTGCGTATCGTTGGTGCACACACCGACTCACCAGGTTTGCGACTTAAACCCAAACCGGCCTTCGCTGGCGAGGGTCTGGTGCGCATAGGAGTGGAAGTGTACGGCGGCCCTATTCTCGCCACTTTCACTGACCGTGATTTAAGCATTGCCGGACGTGTCACTGTGCGCTCTAAAAACGGCCATGACACAAAATTGCTGAGGTTTGACAGCGCTTTGATGCGTTTGCCCAACTTGGCTATTCATATGAACCGCGAGGTGAACGACAAAGGTTTAGTGCTGAATAAACAAACTGGGTTGCCTTTGTTGTTTGCTGAGAGCGAAGAAGGGCTTGAAGCTGAACAGCAGTTTTTAAGCTTTATCGCCCAAGCATTGCAGGTGGATATTGGCGACATTCTGACTTTTGAACTCAATGTATTCGACACACAACAAGGTACGCTGTGGGGCGCAAATCAGGAATTTATTGCTGATAGTCAACTCGACAACCTAGCTTCATGCCACGCTGCAGTTACCGCGCTAGTTGAATGCAAACAACAGAACGCTACCAGTATATGCGCACTATTTGATCATGAAGAAGTAGGGAGTGAAAGCGCTACCGGTGCCAGTGGCAGCTTTTTAGCTGACATTATTAAACGCATCACAACAGGCGCAGGGCTGAACCAAGAGCAACACCTGCGCACTTTAGCGCAAAGCTTTTTTATCAGCGCCGATATGGCACACGCCTATCATCCCAATCACCCGGCAGCATATGAACCTTGTCACCATGTGATGGTGAATCAAGGCCCAGTGATTAAAACTAATGCGAACCAGCGCTACGCCAGCAATGCCGACACTGCTGCACGCTTTATTACTTTGTGTAAACGTGCCGGTGTACCGTATCAACAATATGCACACCGCACAGACCTAGGCTGTGGTAGCACGATAGGCCCGATTGTGGCATCCGGTTTAGGCATCGCTTCGGTGGATGTGGGTTCACCGATGTGGGCCATGCATAGCATACGCGAAAGCGCAGGCGTGCTAGACCAAAGCTACATGGTAGCGGTGCTGCGCGAACTATTTAATTCGTAATCGAAACACCGAGTTTAATCAAAACCACACAATTTCAAAGCTTGTGTCTATAATCCATAATAACTAACTCTTATTACTGGTGCCCTATGCAAGCAATAGAATCTACCATCGCCACCTTATCAAGCTGGGTATGGGGTCCGCCAATGCTAACGCTGTTGCTCGGTACTGGTATTTATCTCACTGTTTTACTCAAAGGCATGCAGTTCAGAGCATTGCCGCTCGCGTTTAAACTCATCTTCCACAAAGACCATCATCATGAGGGTGATATCAGCCACTTTGCCGCGTTAATGACAGCATTGGCGGCAACCGTTGGTATTGGCAATATTGTCGGCGTTGCCACGGCAATTACCCTAGGCGGCCCTGGCGCTGTGTTCTGGATGTGGATGACGGGCTTAGTGGGTATGGCTACCAAGTATGCGGAAGCGGTGCTGGCTGTTAAGTATCGACAAAAAGGCCCGCATGGCATGCGTGGCGGGCCGATGTATTATCTGGCACATGGCGCTGGCTTGCCTTGGTTGGGTACGCTGTTTGCGGTGTTTACCGCGTTGGCAGCTTTTGGCATAGGCAACATGACACAAGCCAACGCTACTGCCAAAATCTTTGAAGCAACCTTTAATATTTCACCGCTCACCACAGGCTGGGTACTCATGATTCTGACCGGATTGGTGATATTGGGCGGTATTCGCTCTATAGGCAAATTCACATCATTGCTGGTGCCATTTATGATTGTGGGCTATGTAGCAACTGCGTTGATAGTGTTGGCAATGAATATAGAGAAAATCCCCAATGCTTTTTCGCTGATTTTTTACCATGCATTTAACCCAATTGCCGCAACTGGTGGCTTTGTAGGCGCCACTATCGCTGCGGCAATGCGCTACGGTATTGCGCGTGGTGTGTTTTCAAATGAATCTGGCTTAGGCTCAGCGCCAATTGCCGCGGCTGCCGCACGCACCAATGACCCAGTCAAGCAAGCGCTAGTGAGCATGACGCAAACGTTTATAGATACGCTTGTGGTATGCACGATGACCGCGCTGATTATCCTCACCGCAAACTCATGGACACAAGGCGTGAACGCAAGCGAATTGACCAGTGCCAGCATTGCAGAAACATTAGGAGAGTCAGGCAGAATTATTGTCGCGATTGCGACTGCGTTATTTGCTTACTCCACATTGATTGGCTGGAATTATTACGGCGAAAAAGCAGTTGAATATTTATTTGGCTCACGGGCGATTGCAGTTTACAGAGTGCTATTTACTGCCGCAGTCATTGTGGGGGCGACCACCAGTTTAGAGTTTGTGTGGAACTTCTCTGACCTTGCTAATGGCCTGATGGCGATCCCTAATCTCATCGGCTTGTTACTGCTAGCCAAAGTGGTTAAAGCTGAAACCAATCGCTATTTCTCAGAAATCAAGCATTGAGGGTAATGCTATGACGCAGCATCGTGGCGCTTGGCGCAATCGCTGGACGTTTATGCTGGCAACAGCAGGCTCTGCCATCGGCTTAGGCAACATCTGGAAATTGCCTTATATGATAGGCGTTAACGGTGGCAGTGCTTTTGTATTGGTATTCATTGCCTGCATCTTGTTTGTAGGCATACCACTGATGATGACGGAAGTTTTACTAGGCAGGCGCGCGCAGCAAAACCCTCTAGACGGCATCAAAACGCTCGCCCTAGAAGCCAAAGCTTCACCGCTGTGGAAAATTATAGGTGGCATGGGCATGCTTACCGGCTTACTCATACTGGCGTTTTATAGTGTAATTGGCGGCTGGGTATTAAGTTTCATTCTGGAAGCAGCAAAAGGCAGCTTTACCGAAATTACAGCAACACAATCAACTGCTAACTTTAACAAGTTACGGGCATCCCCAATTAGCCTGTTATTTTGGCATAGCGTTTTTATGTGCCTCACCATGGGTGTAGTGGCGCATGGTGTAAATTCAGGTTTAGAAAAAGCCAACAATATTTTAATTCCGGCATTGTTTGCAATTCTGCTGATTTTGCTGGGTTACAGCATGTCAGTGGGCAACATGCCAGCAGCTTACGATTTCATGTTCAGTTTAGATTTTTCTAAAATCACCCCAGTTGCAGTGTTGTCCGCACTGGGTCATGCGTTTTTCTCACTGAGTTTAGGCATGGGCTCGGTGATGGTTTATGGCTCTTATTTACAACGTAATGTTTCGATTGCGCGCACCACGATTTATATTGCATTGGCAGACACCATGTTAGGTCTGCTGGTTGGCTTAGCTATTTATTCCCTAGTGTTTGCAAATAACTTGGCACCCAACGCCGGGCCTGGGCTGATTTTTCAGACTTTGCCTATCGCCTTTGGTCATATGCCTGGCGGCAGTTTAATTGCTACATTATTTTTTATGCTAGTGGCTTTTGCAGCTTGGACTTCAGCTATTTCACTAGTTGAACCCACCATTGCCTGGATAGTAGAAAATAGCAAAATTTCACGCAAGCTTGCCGCAACGGCGCTAGGGTTGCTGATATGGTTATTGGGGATTAGCGTTGTACTATCATTTAATGATTGGCAGCACATCAAAATAATATTTGGTCTGAATATTTTTGAAACGCTAGACAAACTCACCTCAACGATTCTTTTACCATTAGGTGGTTTATTAATGGCGATTTTCGCTGGCTACTTTATGCGCAAAGAGCACGTACAAGAAGAATTAAGCCTGAGCAACCGCGCATTTAAATTATGGCGCTTCACCAATAACTACATTTCACCAGTAGCTA
>NCHI01000043.1:24097-24651 GCA_002281815.1 Methylotenera sp. 24-45-7 | reverse complement strand
GGCCACCTTTTTGCCGCAGGGGTTTGTCAGTTTGCGGCTTTTGCAAATGTGGCGCAGTGTCAATATTGGCATTACCCAGCTGCGCACTTTGCAGTTGCGCCAGCGTTGCGGCAGGCACTGCATAAAGTGGTGCAGACATTCGTTTTTGCCAAACTGCATTCCAGTTATCGCGGTTTTTTAAGCGGCGCACCACGCCAGTTTGTGCATATTCATGCCATATGACCTGATGCTGACGACACCAATTGGCTACTTGAATATCTAAGGCATAAGTGTGCTGATTGCCAGTTTCTTCGTGGCTATACAAACCTGCGATGCGGTGAGATTTAACTAGATGATTTAACACATGCAATATGCCGTCGCTATATTCAAACAAATCCAAACCCATGCCTTGCAAATCTGTTTTGAGCGTCGCTAAACATTCGCGCACAAACATCACGTGTTGTTTGGAATAATCTGGGCAAGACCAAACTGATGCATCCCAAGTGAATACTGGCAGCACGGCCCCGGCTTTAGCAGCTGCGTGCAGTGCGGCGTGATCTTGTATTCTTAAATCA
>NCHI01000043.1:9507-24023 GCA_002281815.1 Methylotenera sp. 24-45-7 | reverse complement strand
GACGATATGTACTTCGGCTTGCATGGTTTATTTTTTATGGGTGCTTAGCGCATTGGCGATGCGTTGCAGGGCTGCGGCAATCACTGATCTTGGTGCGGCAATGTTCATACGCATAAAGCCACTGCCCGCCTCTCCAAACAGTCGACCCGGACTTAATCCCACCCCGGCCTGTTGAATGAAAAACTGCTTTAACGCAGCATCGTCCAAACCCAGTGCGCGGCAATCCAGCCAAACAAGATAAGTGCCTTCAGGTGTAATGGCATGTATCTCAGGTAAGTGCTCACTTACATAGTGCAGCACAAAATCGCGGCTTTGCTGTAAATAGCTTAGTAGCGCATCTAGCCATGCATCGCCGTGTTGGTAAGCCGCTTCAAACGCAACCATGCTAAAGGGGTTGGCGGCGCTGATATGCATGCGTTCAAACACCTTGACCAGCGCTTGTCGTTGCCCTGCATCAGGAATAATTAATGCTGACAAATTCAAGCCGGGAATATTAAAGGTTTTACTGGGAGCGACTGCGGTAATGATGTTTTTTGGCTGCTGCGACATAGGTGCCAGCATCTGATGCTTGGCTGGTGGATACACTAAATCAGCATGAATTTCATCGGCAAAAATGATTAAGTTATATTGCGCAGCAATGGCTAGCAGGCGCTCTAATTCATCTTTGCGCCACACTCTGCCCACTGGGTTGTGCGGCGAACACAGCAACAGCATTTTCGCATGCGCGGCGCAACTTTCTAAATGCGAGAAATCTATTTGATATTGATCATTGTCTAAATTTAGTGGATTTAAAACCAAGCTTCTAGCGCTGTCAGTCACCGCAGAGAAAAAAGGGAAATACACCGGCGGCTGCACAATAACGGCATCGCCAGGCTCGGTAAACGCCATGACTGCGGCACTTAATGATGGCACTACGCCCGGACACAACACTATCCACTCACGCTCAATATGCCAGCCATGGCGACGCTTGAGCCAGTCCATCAATGCCCGATAAGTGCTTTCCGGAAAACTGCTGTAGCCATAAATGGGATGGCTGGCGCGCTGCAATAGTGCCTCTGTCACCGCCGCTGGCGAGGCAAAATCCATATCAGCCACCCACAGCGGAATGACATCCGATTTACCAAACATGGATAGGCGACCATCATATTTCAGGCTGTTGCTGTGGTCACGATTTACCAGCTGATCAAAATCGAAATCTGGTTGCAAAAGGCTCTCCGGATTCATGCATTAATGCACATTAAAGCAACATATTAGCGGACTGCGCACTAACTTTTTTGTACTTGCCACAACGCATCCACAAAGTAATGTTGCGCATCAGTAAAGTGCGCTTCAACTTTAAAGCCAGTTGCGCTGGCAAGTCGTTTAATTTCAGACTCAGAAAACTTGAACGATGACTCCAAATGCAGCGCTTCAAACTTCTCAAAATGAAAAGTTTTTTCTAGCGCTGCAATGTAAACATCTTGCTCATACAAAGAAATAATATAGCTCTCCATCGCGCCTAACGATGGATTATAAAAGCCATAATGTTTAAATTTTGCAGTATCAAACTTTATTAAGAATGTCGCTGTCTTTTTTAAGATCGTAACCTATCAACACATGATCGTTAGCGTTAAGGGCTAACCAGAGTTTTTTAAGAAACTCCTGCGTTTGTGCACGATTAAAATTGCCGATATTAGAACCCAAAAACAACACCAGTTTTTTGTTATTTGAGATGGTTTTAAGCGAATTCAGCCCATGAAAGTAATCCGCCACGATGCCATGAATATGTAACTGGTCACCAATGGCTAAATTTGCACCCAGTAAGCCCATGGCTTTTTCAGAAATATCTATCGGGTAGAAATTCACCTTGGTGCCCTGCGCCAAAAAGCTATCAATCACCAATTTACTTTTATGGCCATCACCCGCACCCAGCTCAATAATGTCTATTTCTGTTTCATTAATAGTGGCAGCCAGCGCCGCGCCATATTGCTCGAGTATGGAGAACTCGGTTTTGGTTAAATAATAATCTTGATGCTGCGAAATTTTTTGAAACAGCTCACTGCCTGCATCATCATAAAAATACTTTGCTGACAACGTTTTCGGCTCACTGCTCAAGCCCATCAGCACATCGGTAGTAAACGCTTCACGATTTTGAGTGGATTGATCCACTTCTAATAAATTGGTAATTTTCAAACCATATCCTTCGCTAATCTAATGCCTGAAAACATCCAACGCTGCTGAGCTTGATAAAAGTTTCGGTAACTATGCCGATAATGTTGATGCAGCGTTGCCACACAGCCGCCTCTAAGCACAAACTGATTGCACATGAACTTGCCGTTATATTCGTTTAAAACGCCGTCAAAAGCCTTAAATCTTGGGTAAGCAGAATACTGACTCTTAGTCCAACACCACACCTCACCACTTGCACTCTGCGCATTATTGGGATGTAGCAATGTAGACTCTGCCGCTATCACATCCGTTTGATTTAAAAACACTTCAAGCTCCTGTTCGGTGGGTAGCCTGAGTTGCTTCCAATTAGCAAAAGCGTCTGCCTCAAAATAACTGATGTGCACCAAAGGCCGGTTAAGGTCTAAAGGGATAAGCCCGTAAAGCGTATATTCATACCAAACACCCTCACGGCACACCCAATATAAAGGCTGCTGAATCTGCTGCTGATTCACCCAATCCCAACCTTGGCTCAGCCAATACTCGGCTTTGCTGTAGCCTTTATCGGCAATAAATGCTAAAAACTCGCCATTGGTGACCAACGACTGGCTGACGGCAAATGGATATAGATAATGTTGATGCACTGGCTTTTCGTTGTCATAAGCAAACTCGGCACCATCATAACCAATTTGATACAAACCCTCGCTGAATGCTGTCCAAGCCAGACTTGGTTCGGGCGCAGGCGGCAACTCTAATGAGCAATATTGCGTATCGATTTCGTTACTTGCCAATATGAATTTAATATCCATATACAGCAGCTCTTGGTGCTGCTGCTCGTGATGCAGGCCAGTTTCAATAAGAAATTTTATTTCATCGGTCAACACATGCGTATTGATGAGCACAGCCATGTGTGCATCCACATAACTACGATATTGTTTAACTTCGTTTACAGTAGGCCTAGACAAGTTGCCACGATTGGCCTGCAAGGTATGTGCACCCAGCGCTTTGTAATATGAGTTAAACAGCTTGCGATATTGCGCATGAAAACGCTGGTAACCCGCACAAAACTTCACCAGCAGCAATTCCTCAAAAAACCAAGTGGTATGACCGAGATGCCATTTAGGCGGGCTCACATCTGCCATCGGCTGAACGGTGTAATCTTCGGTTTCGAGATGACTACAGATTTCAAGCGATTTATCTCTTACCAACTGATATTGATGCAGCAGCTGTGGCGTGTTTTCACGCGTGAGCATTGCTTGATTCATAACACTTTCGTTCCCTGATTGAGGGCGCTCAGAAGCGCCATTGTGTTCACAGCAGCACTAAGCGCTAACCTGAACACCTTTCCAAAACGCAACATGGTTTGCAATATTTTCTGCCGCTTTGAGCGGTGTTTTATAAATCCATGCTGCGTTTAGGTTGTCTTGCCCGTCTACATGAATTGAATAGTAGTTAGCAAGACCTTTCCAGCCGCAAGTGGTGGTGTGCTGAGACGCTTTAAAATATTCAGGCTTAATTGCAGCCATCGGGAAATAATGATTCCCCTCCACCACCACGGTGTGGTCAGACTCCGCAATGACCACGCCATTCCATATCGCTTTCATAATCACTCCTTGATGCACACGCTACAGCACACTAGCTGCTAAAAACAGCAAATTTAGATGCTGGTATTTTTGGCTTTATATTGATCGTGTATGGTTTTATAAACTGCTTCAATCTCGCGTTGCTCTTGATTATCAAGCATGCCATCGCTATTGGCATCAAGGTGTTTATAGGTTTTCTCAGTGTTTGCAGCATCACCTGACAAATACTCTTGCAGGCTAATATTACCGTCTTTATCGCTATCAAAATGGCTAATACTAAAATTAGCCTTGCTCATATCATGGCACTTAGCGCCGTCACCAGACTCATGGTGATTAGCATAGCTAAATGATGATAAGAAAATAGAACTTAATGTAATGACTAGTAGAGAAGTTTTTTTCATGGTTAGCACCTTTCAGATAAAGCAGTTCGTCTGGTAGATGCCCGCATAAGTTCAAACAGATTGCGATGCTTGACCACATATTTTTCAAAGTGGTTTTTAACCCTCAACAGATGGAAGCGTCACTACCTGTAAAGTAGCGACGCTAAACAGATTATCTCGCTTTCTTCTGCTCGTACATTTTGCTATCGGCTTCGGCCAACATGTCTTCAATAGAGTTATGTTTCTGTGCATCATACTCAACAAAACCGCAACTGAACTCAAGGTTGTAGCCCCTAGTTGCTTTTATATTGTAGTCGGACACCGATTGGCTCAAAGTCTGCAATATCGCTTCGCAATCACTGGCTGAACTGCGCGTGAGCAATATAGCGAACTCGTCACCGCCCATGCGCCCAACTACATCTGACTCTCTGAATACATCACGCAGAATGTTGCTAAATACTTGCAAGGCATGGTCGCCCTCAGCATGACCATAAGTGTCATTAATCGGTTTGAATTTATCCAAATCAATAAACAATAAGGTGGCTGGGCTTTCCATTCTTTTGCACAATGACAGCGCATGTTTAGACAGCGTTTCAAAACCACGACGATTAGAAATCATGGTCAGCTCGTCCAGCGTCGCTAGCTGAATAGCCACCACTTCTTGCTCCACCATACGCGCTAGGTCACGCAGCAAAGCTTTATCTTCATCATCAAAACCACGCGGCGATTGATCTATCAAACATAGCGTACCAAGCTTGCTGCCATTAGGCACGCTAATCGGGCAGCCTGCATAAAACCGAATATTCGGCGCATCGGTCACCAAAGGATTATCATCAAAGCGCGGGTCTAGCGCTGCATCAGGCACGGTAAAAACCTCATCACCCAAAATGGCATGTCCGCAAAATGAAATATCTCTGGAGGTCTCTTTCGCATCAAGTCCAAAAGACGATAAAAACCACTGCCTATCTGCGTCAATCAAACTCACTAAAGCTACAGGTACGCCAAACATTCTTTTGGCTAGGCGAGTTATGCGGTCAAAACGCTCTTGCGGTGAAGAATCTAAAATATTGAGTGCACGTAAGGTGTCAATTCTGGTTTTTTCGTCAGGTGGGGTGCCGGGCTTTTGCATAGTATGCTTCCTAATCTTTAACTTTGATTCTTAATAACAACGTCGCTATTTACATTTTCTATACTATATCAGCACATTAATGTTTAGTAATTAAAATGGCATTGTGGGCAATGACGCTAGCGTTTAATTAACGATTAAAGAATAAAGTGCGAGCAAATCAGCTATTGTCTTAGCCCCATTAAAATATCATTATCATTATCATTCAATTGAAGCATATTTGTTTATGCTTACACTTAGTTTCCACACACAAGCTGATCTCCAAGCAGGCCTAATTAGAGCGCTAAATCCAGCATCTTTAATATTCAATTTTGTGTATGATTATTTAAATACTGCAATCTGAATTTTTAACCGATGAAACTTGCTCGCTCAAATATGTCTTACCAGACTGCATATTATTTGACTCTATGATTAGGTTTTACGATGACAATTGAAAGAACCGAGCATAGCCGATTAAAAGATTTGCAGTCTTACTGCATACTTGACACGCCCTCAGAAGCCGAGTTTGACAGCATCACGCAACTTATCGCAAACATCTGTGAAACGCCTATCGCCACAGTTACCCTCATCGACAAAAACCGAGAATGGTTCAAATCCGCTTATGGCTTGAGCGAGCGCCAAAATGATAGAGAAATTGCTTTTTGCGCACAGGCTATTTTAAGCAGTGATGTATTCATTATTGCTGACACCTTAGAAGACCCGCAATTTTGTGATAACCCCATGGTGGTGGGTGCGCCACATGTGCGCTTTTATGCGGGTGCGCCACTGGTGTCTCCAGATGGTCACGCGCTTGGCACACTTGCCGTCAAAGACTACAAGCCCAGAATACTAACGGCGCTGCAAATTCAGGCCTTAAAAACGCTGGCTGACCAAGTGATGGTGCAGCTAGAAACGCGGCGACAACGCTTTATACTCGAAACGCTTAACGAAGAACGCAAAAAAATCAATCAAGAACTCAGCTTGCAAACTGAGCGACTGACAAAAGAGCGTGAGTTTTTAAGCGCATTGCTCGAAAGCCTATCAGAAGGGATTGTGGCTTGTGATGAGCGCGGCAAGCTGTCGCTTTTTAACCACACCACTCGAGAGATTCATGGTTTAAATCAAGAGGCATTGCCGCCTGAACAATGGGCACAACACTATGATTTATATTTAGCAGATGGCAAAACCTTGATGACCACCGAGCAAATACCTTTGTTTCGCGCTTATCAAGGTGAAAAAATCAGTGAAGAAGAATTAATCATTGCGCCTAAAAACGGCACCGCAAAAGTAATTCGTTGTACCGGCCAGCCTATTTTAAGGGCTGATGGATTTAAGCTAGGTGCAGTGTGCGCTATGCGCGACATTACCGAGCAAAAAAGCAAAGATCTGGCGCTGGCAAAAAGTGAAGCCACACTGGCAGCAATTTTTAATCAGTCTTATTTATTTCAAGGGTTGTTAGCACTTGATGGCACATTGACTGATGTCAATGAAAAAGCGGTCGTCGCTTGCGGTTATAAGCGTGAAGACGAGCTAGGCAAAAAGTTTTGGCTTACCAGTTGGTGGAGTCCAGACCCGGTAGTTTCAAACTACATGCATGAAATTGTAGAAATGGCCAAAGCCGGTGAAGTCGTACACATCACGACCGATTATTTTATTGCATCTGGCAAGCGTAGGAAAACCGAGTTTGTACTCACACCCATTCGCGATGCACAACATAACTTAGCGTTTTTACATGCTTCTGGTCAAGACGTAACAGATCGTCTCACTGCGGCCGTAGAGCTTGCCAGCTCAAATCGCGCATTACGCTTACTGAGTTTATCCAACGAGCTACTGGTGCGCGCAAAAGTGGAGTCTGAGCTACTTGAACAATTATGTGAGCTATTTGTAAAAATTGGCGGTTATGAAATGGCTTGGGTGGGTTACGCTTTAGATGACCCGGCAAAATCCATTAAGCCTATGGCGCACTTCGGTAAGCTTTCACATATTGAAAATATTCAACTTACCTGGGCAGAAGACAACATACTAGGCAAAGGCCCTGCTGGCAGAGCAGTGAGAAGCGGCAAGCCAGTTGTTATTGAAGATATTTTATTGGACGTAGGCTTTGCACCTTGGTTAGAGTCTGCAAGGCGCAACGGCTACAGGAGCGTCATCTGTCTGCCCTTAATACATCAAGAACGCAGTTTTGGTCTGGTTGCCATGTATACCCGCGATGTATCAAAGGTTGCATCCGCTGAAATTAAACTGCTGCAAGAGTTAGCAGACGACTTATCGTTTGGCATTATGAATATACGCGCACAGCAAGAGAGCGAGAAGTTTCATGCGGCCTTATTTAAAATGGCAGCCAGCGTATCGGCCAGCATTGATGGCGACTTTTTTGTGCAGCTCACCAAAAACATGGCCGAGGCCATAGGCGCAGACGTAGGCTTAATCGCAAAACTAGTCCCTGATCAGCCACACAGCTTACAAACGATTGCCGTACTCAGCGATACAAAAGCTTGCGCAAACGTCAGCTTGTCACTTAACGCTGCGCAATATTCAACACTGATGCATGAAAATTCTTTTGTGTTGTCTGCGTCCGAACTCAAGGCGCTGGGGCACTTGCCGACATTTTCTAACCAAGACTTTCAGTGTTGCATCGGGCAACGACTTAACCACCCCAATGGCGATACAATTGGCGTGGTACTGGTAATGTTTAAAACACTAAACCTCGAAACCGATTTTATTTGTTCCTTGCTTAAAATTTTTGCAGCCCGCGCTGGCGCTGAATTAGAGCGTTTAAATTCAGAGCGACAGATGCGCGAGCAAGCCTCACTGCTTGATAAAGCGCAAGACGCGATTATGGTACGCGGCTTGGACAACAAAGTGCAGTTTTGGAATAGTGGGGCTGAGCGTTTGTATGGTTGGACTAGAGATGAGGCGGTAGGCACCTCGATTGAAACCCTGCTTTACCCCGACACCAATCACTTTAAACTGACCATGGAAAAGTTATTGGCACAGGGCGAATGGAGTGGTGAAATTGAACAGGTGAGTAAATTCGGCGAGCGGCTGATTATCGAAAGTCATTGGACGTTAGTATTTGACGACCATGGCAAACCACAGTCGGTATTCACCATTAACACCAATATTACTGACCGCAAAGCGGCAACCGACAAAATTCAATATCTTGCATTTTATGACCCGCTCACTTCACTGCCTAATCGCACATTGTTACTAGACAGGCTGAAGCATGCCCTCAATGCCTGCGAGCGTAGTCACACTTTTGGTGCCCTACTGTTTATTGATTTAGATAACTTTAAAGCGCTCAACGATACCTTGGGGCATGACAAAGGCGATTTACTGTTGCAAGAAATTGGCGGCAGATTGCAATCATGCGTACGTGAATCGGACAGTGTTGCCAGATTTGGTGGCGATGAATTTGTCATATTGCTAGAAAACGTGAGCCAAGACGAATCAGAAGCCGCCTTTTTAACCAGCATGGTGGGCAAAAAAGTATTGCACAGCCTGAATCTGCCTTATGCACTTGGCAAGTATCAACATCAAAGTTCTGCCAGCATAGGCGTTACGCTATTTTCAGAGCAAGATAAAGAAATCAATGAGCTATTAAAACGCGCTGATCTTGCCATGTATGAAGCTAAAAATGAGGGGCGCAATGCGCTGCGCTTTTTTGACCCCAAAATGCAATCGGAAATTTCATCGCGCGTGGAGCTAGAGTCAGACTTAAGACAAAGCCTAGCTAACGACCAGCTGTCACTGCATTTTCAGCCACAACTCAATGACAAAGGTGAGGTGGTGGGTGCCGAGGCTTTGTTGCGCTGGCAGCATCCTGTGCGCGGCATGGTGCCACCATCAATTTTCATTCCTATTGCTGAAGAAACCAAACTGATTTTATCTATCGGACATTGGGTGCTGGAATCAGCATGTGCAAAATTAGTCAGCTGGAGCACACGACCAGAAACCGAAAGGCTAGTAATTGCGGTGAATGTGAGCGAATATCAATTTAGCCAACCGGACTTTGTCGATCAGGTGTTTAATGTGCTGGACCATTACGGTGCGAATCCTCACCTGCTCAAACTAGAGCTCACCGAAAGTTTGTTTGCCAAAAACGTGGATGACATTATTGTCAAAATGCATCAATTAAAAGCCAAAGGCGTGAGCTTCTCACTTGATGACTTTGGCACAGGTTACTCGTCACTGACCTATCTCAAAAGCATGCCGCTAGACCAAATCAAAATTGACCAATCGTTTGTGCGCGATGTGCTGATTGACCCTAATGACGCTTCAATTGCGCAGACGATTATTGCGCTGGCAAATAGCCTGAGCCTAGAGGTAATCGCCGAAGGCGTAGAGACTGAAGCACAACGCCAATTTCTACACCAAAGCGGTTGCTATTTATATCAAGGCTATTTGTTCAGCAAACCTTTACCCAGCGATGCGTTTGATAGATTCATCAAACAACTTAGTTAGCAGCATTTGGCTAGCGACACTTGTTCACTTTTAAAATACTTTGCTATACTGACCTGTATATAACAATAAAAACTACTTTAATTAAGCTAATTTAATTCAAAAAAAGCCAAAGGGGGCTGAGCAATGGATGACTTAAATAATCAAACCGGCAGTTTTCACGGGGGCTGTCCACACGACTGCCCTGACACTTGCTCTATGGTGTATGAAGTTAATCAAGGCAAGCTGATTAGCGTCAAAGGCAACCCAGACCACCCGATGACACGCGGCGGTTTGTGCGTGAAACTCAAAGATTATGAAAAGCGCCATTATCACCCTGATCGCTTGCTCTACCCACTAAAAAGAACCGGCCCTAAAGGCAGCAAACAATTCAAACGTATTAGCTGGGATGAAGCGCTAGATGAAATTGTTACGCGCTGGCAAGCCATTATTGCCGAACACGGCCCTAGAGCTATCATGCCTAACAGCTATCTTGGCAACCAAGGCTTGGTGCATGGTTTAAATGGTGGTGATGCCTTTTTTAATCGCTTAGGCGCTACCGTTACCGAGCGTACTTTCTGCGGCGAAGGTTCATGCACGGCTTGGTTACTTACCGTAGGCCCTACCGCTGGTGTAGACCCTGAAAGCTTCATCCATTCCAAATACATTGTGATTTGGGCATGCAACTCTGTGAGCACCAACCTGCATCATTGGCATATTGTGAAAGAAGCGCAGAAAAAAGGTGCGAAAGTCGTAGTCATTGATGCTTACGCTTCAAGAACCGCCAAAGAAGCGGATTGGCATATTGCACCCAAACCCGGCACCGATGGCGCATTAGCCATGGCGATGATGCACGTGATTATTGAAGAAGGCTTGGTTGACCAAGACTACGTAGACAATCATACGGTAGGTTTTGCTGAGTTGGCCGCGCGCGCCAAAGACCGAACTCCAGAATGGGCTGAAGCCATTACGGGTATTCCTGCGGCAGACATCCGCAAATTTGCCAGAGAATATGCGACCACACCACCCGCAGCGATTCGTTTGGGTGTGGCATTAGAGCGCAGCTACGGCGGCGGTCAAGCGATTCGCGCAGTAGCCAGCCTGCCAGCTTTAATCGGCGCTTGGCGCCATGTGGGCGGTGGCGCGTTGCAGTTTCCAGTATGGGAGCATCCGTATAAATTTGATGTCATCTGCCGCCCAGATTTAATTCCTGAAGGCACACCGGTCGTGAACAATCTACAGTTAGGCCGCGTACTGACTGGTGAAATTAAATTAGAGGTACCGATTAAATCCATGATGTGCTGGAACACCAATCCAGTGACCCAAGCGCCAGAAACCGACAAAATTATTCAAGGCTTAATGCGCGAAGATTTATTCATGATTTCTGCCGAGCACTTTATGTCAGACACTGCCGCCTATGCCGACATCGTGCTTCCAGCATCAATGGGTGCTGAAATGGAAGACATGATTTTATCTTGGGGGCACCTCTACCTGACTTACAACGCAAAATGTATAGAATCTCCAGGTGAAGCCATTCCTAATAACGAAATTTTCAGACGACTGGCCAAACGCCTAGGCTTTGAAGAAGAAAACTTCAAATGGTCAGACAGCGAATGTTTAAAAAATTATGTGGATTGGAACTCACCCGCGTGTGATGGTATTGACCTGGCATATATGCGTAAGCATGGCTATGCACGTTTAAAAGTAGGCACCAAAGATGACCGCGCACCGCATAAAAACGGCAATTTCCCGACCCCTAGCGGCAAATGCCAACTGCGCGTGGATAATGCCACCAACTTTGTAGCCGGGCCTTTCCGCCAAATGTACGATGGCTTTCAACCGGGCGAACCGCTGGATAGCCTGCCAGATTATGTAGCCTCAAAAGAAACTGCTGAAAGTAATCCGGCGCTGGCGGCAAGATTTCCGCTGAGCATTATTTCACCGAAAAGCCACGGCTTTTTGAACTCGTGCTACGCCAATGTGGAATCAAAAATCAAAGGTCAGGGCGAACAGTTTGTGATGATTAGCATGGCAGATGCCAATGTGCGCGGCATTAAAGAAGGCGACAAGGTGCGCGTATACAACGACAGAGGCGCATTTGAGGCCGATGCTCGCATCACCAGTGATGTAAGCCCGGGTATTGTGGTTGCCACCCTCGGCTACTGGCGTCAGCTGAATAACGGCACGGTCAACTGCATTAGCTCTGCTGAATTTGTAGATATGGGACACGCACCTACGTTTTCGGATAACTTGGTGGAAGTGGAGTTGGCAGTTTAGAGCAATATTGTTCAGTAATGCGATGCAGATGTCTAAAGTTAGGCACTTTTGTTTAAATCGTAGGAGCGATATTTATATCGCGAAAAAGTTGATGTGATAACGTTCGCGATATAAATATCGCTCCTACAACACCTTAGCAAGACTGCCTTAAAGGATTAAACTTTATCCCGCCCCAGCCAATACAACCAAACATAACCAATGATCCCCGCCAGCAAAGAGGCTGCCAGCACGCCAGTTTTAGCCAGTAACAAATAATCCTCATGCTGCTGCGTGAAAGCGAGTTCGGCAATAAATATAGACATAGTAAAGCCAATACCACCCAGCACAGACACCGCAGCTAACTGGCTAAATCGCGCACCAGTTGGCAGTTGCGCAATGCCCAGACGCAGCGCAATCCAACTGGCACCGGTAATCCCTGCAAACTTACCAAGCAGCAACCCAAACATAGACCCCAGTAGCACTGGATGAGTAAACGTATCAGCCAGCGAACTAAGTTGCACGGGAATACCTGCGTTGAAAATCGCGAAAATCGGAATCACAATAAATGCCACCGGTAAATGCCAAATACGTTCCAAGCGCTGTAGCGGTGTTTGCACCGCAAGCACGTCGTGCTCAATATTCTGCACCACGGTGTATAGCTTCTCGTTGGTGAGCAGGCTGTCATCCACTTGGCGGCTGGCAATAAACGTATCGACTTGCTCATTCACCTTATCGGCAAACAGGCCTGGGTCGTATTTTGAACGTGCGGGCACCATGAAAGCCCCCAGAACACCTGCGATAGTGGCATGCACACCTGACTGTAACAAGGCATACCATAGCAGCACTGCGATAATAAAATATGGCATAGCTTTGCGTATACCGGCAAAGTTAAAAGTCATTAGTACCAACACCAAGCCCAAGCCTATCAGCAGCCAGTTTAAGGCTAAATCTTGCGTATAAAATATAGCAATCACTAATACCGCACCTAAGTCATCGGCAATCGCCAATGCCACTAAAAATGTCACCAATGCTTTAGGCACTCGCCCCGCCAACAAGGCCATAATCCCCACAGCAAAGGCAATGTCGGTTGCCATGGGCACACCCCAACCACGCATGGCATCACCCTCGTGATTAAACGCTAGGTAAATTAAGGCAGGCACCACCATACCGCCAACAGCGGCAATCACCGGCAAGGCAGCCTGACGAATATCAGACAACTCACCCACCATGATTTCGCGCTTGAGTTCCAGACCCACGACAAAGAAAAACAAAGCCATCAAGCCATCATTAACCCAGTGGTGCAAACTCATATTGATATTCCAGCCACCAAAACTGACCGCAACCGGGGTATGAATAAAATGCTGATACAGCTCAGCCAAAGCACTATTCGCCAACATGATGGCTACTATCGCTGAAGCCATTAATAAAAAGCCACTAGTGGTCTGGCGATGAATAAACTCTTCAAACGGCGATATCACCTTGCTGAAGGTGCGCTCCCAGCGTGCATAGCTTATGCCATTGTCAGAACTTGCTTTGACTTTATCTTGTACAGCCATATTTACTTAATCCAATCTAAAACCATGTTTATCAAAGTGATAGGTATTCAAGACAAACCGAGTGGCTCGAAAGCGGCACTGGCTTGTTTAGCATCCATGTGCTGAATCAGCTCATTTAAATGTTTATTCAGCATCTGCAATGATGCAGTATTGAGTCGCATCAGAGCATCTGGCAGTATGCCTTTATGCGGAAGTGGCGCACGTTGTAACACTTGTTGGCCGTGCACTGTTAATGACAGTCGGACTACGCGCCTGTCCACAGTATCTTTAACGCGATTCAAATAATTATCCGACACCAGTTTATCCACCAAATTACTCGCTGTAGATTGGTGTATCGACATAGCCGCTGCCAGCTTTGATACGGTGATGTTATCTGACTCCGCGACCTCAGCCAGCGCCCATAAGGCCGCACCCCCTATACCCACTGCCTTTTCGATGTCATGAAAATGACGGTTAACTGACTTAAATATAATCCTAAATTGCTTGAGTGTTTCAAGCGACAACACTGTAGTGGCAGGATTGTTATTAAATGAATTCATAAACGGCTTCTGCTTAACTGGAAACAAATTCAATTATAGTGAAAGCAACATCAATCCATGTGTTTATTTTTGAACAAATCCTTCGTCAACCTGCAAAAAAATGAAAAATAGATTGACTTTAACTCCACAGCAAATTACATTTGCCACTAAGTTATTTTCATAACTTAGTGAACGCATCATTTTTTACAAGGCCTGCTAATTTAGCAGGCCTTATTTTTTTAAAAAAACTCATAAAAATCAATGGAAAAATTGTATTTCTTACAAATACATTCTAAGCCAATATTGTAATTTAACAATAAAAAACTCACTGGCACACATCACTGCTGCCGAATAAAAATATATTTGTACAATATTATTTTAAGTGAAACTATTTTGAGATCAAATCGTCTCTAGTGTGAAGAATAAGGAGGTAAAAATGTCGAATGCTCTGATTATTACGGATAACTTAGACACAACTAGCGCCGTAAAAGAAGGTTTTAGCGCAATTGGCTGGCATGCCCATCACCTTGATT
>NCHI01000043.1:0-9413 GCA_002281815.1 Methylotenera sp. 24-45-7 | reverse complement strand
CTCATGACAATCAAGATGTTGCGATGCAATATCAGTGCGCACTGCTATTTGTAGATAAAGTTTTTGTCGATAAATATAGCAATCTCATCGATGACGTGAGTGAAACCATTAAGTCTTGTGCAGCGAATATGCCCATCTACTTAAGTTTTGAAGAGAACTACGACAACCGGTTTTATTGGTGGCGGCTGAGGTCGAAACGAGTTTTTGAGTGTGTGGGCGATTCAGCCGCGATGCAAGAAATCATCAAAGAAATCACTAAATTGGAAATCAGCATGCAAAACCTGCGTGCCTACGTTTCCCCCATGAGCTAGTTTAAAACCATAGGTTGGATGCATCATGCAAACGTTATTACTCATCTGCGCTGACGCATTGCTCAGCAATAATATTATTCGTAATATGGAAAACGAATATTCAATCTGGCATGTTGCGCGTCAGCGCGATGCAATGGCATGGCTCAACAATCATCAGCCACAATCGGTTATTGTGGATTTAGATTTATTGGGGCAAAGCGTGCATAGCGTGCTGGATAAGGTACGCTCTCATGATGCAGGCGCACAAACCTCGGTTATCGGTTTATGTAAAAGTCCGGAACCACTCGCCCCCAAATTAGTAAGCCAGCTGAACCAACTGATTGTGCATCACTCGGTGTAGCGTATCTTTGCTTTTATAACGACTGCGCTGCTAAAACCGGCTGCAAAATATAATGTAAGTCCGCATTTGCATAGTCTTTTTTCAGCACCTCTAGCAAATTCTGCAACACTGCAAGCTCTGCATGCAGCATAAATTGCATTCTACTCTGCCGCCCAGTTACCTGCTCTACCAAACTCAGTTGTGTGCTTTTAAAACTCCCATGACCACTCACCGCACTACTGGTAAAACCAGATATCGCTTCATGCGCCAACAGCTTATCTACAATGAGTGCTTCTAACTTTATCGGCACAATTAAAATCAGCAATGCTTGCATGTTATCTAGTTGCATAAGACACCCTTATCTGAAAAACCGGCGATATAAAATTGGCAGCAACACCAAGGTTAACAAGGTAGAACTGAGCAAGCCGCCAATCACTACTATTGCCAATGGGCGCTGAATTTCAGAGCCAGGCCCAGTGGCAAACAGCAGCGGAATCAAACCAAAAGCAGTAATGCTGGCTGTCATCAACACTGGTCGCAACCTACGTTTCGCGCCCTCAACCACGATAGTAAGTGTTTGCATGCCTTGCGCTGCCAGCTGGTTAAAATAGCTCACCATCACCACGCCATTCAATACCGCAATCCCCAACAAGGCAATAAAACCTACCGATGCCGGCACTGACAAATACTCACCTGACAACCACAGCGCAAACACGCCGCCTATCATGGCAAACGGAATGTTAGACAAAATCAGCAAGGCTTGTTTCACTGAGCCAAAGGTGGCGAACAAGATTAAAAATACCAACAAAATGGCCACCGGCACTACAATCGCCAATCTGGCTGCGGCACGCTGCTGGTTTTCAAACTGCCCACCCCACTTGATGGAATAGCCTTCCTCTAACTTCACTTCATTTAACACGCGCTGTCTGGCTTCTTCTACAAAGCCCACCAAGTCACGGTCGCGCACGTTGGCGGTGACCACTACCAACCTTGCACCGCGTTCTCTATCCACTTTTACCGGACCTTCCTCGCGCACCACTTTGGCTACCGCGCTGAGCGGCACATTGGTGCCATTAGATAAGGTCAGCATCAAGTTATTAAAGTCAGCTGGTGAGTTGCGCAAATCCTGACTGCCTCTTACCAGCACTGGCGTTCTGCGCTGCCCCTCTTGCACCACGCCCAACTGTGTACCTTCCAATTGCGCTCGCAAAATGGATTCAATTTCTGTGATATCCAGCCCCAGCCTACCTGCTGCCGCACGGTCAATTTTAATTTGTAGATATTGCACACCACTATTTTGCGGTGTGTATACGTCCTGACTACCTTTAATAGATTCTAAAATTTGAATAATTTGCTGCGCTTTATCGTTAAGCACGGTTAAATCCGAGCCAAAAATCTTAATCGCTAAATCACCGCGCACGCCCAAAATCATTTCGTTCACGCGCATATCAATCGGCTGGGTAAAGCTATAAGCCAAACCTGGCAATTGCGCCATCACCTTACGCAGCTCATCTATGAGCTCCTGTTTGGTGTCCATACGCCACTCATCCGTAGGTTTCAAAATCAAAAAATTATCAGTCTGATTTAAACCCATCGGGTCTAAACCCAACTCATCAGAACCTACCCGCGAAAACACGCCTTTGATTTCCGGCACTTGGCTCAAAATTGCACGCTGCACGTTCAAATCGGTGCTAATGGATTGCTGCAAATTAATCGAAGGCAGTTTTTCCGTGCCGATGATAATGTCGCCTTCATCCATGCTGGGCATAAAAGTTTTGCCAATTTGCATATATGCCAAGGCGGTGAATACCAGTAACACCAGTGCAGAACTGACGATGAGTTTGGCGTGTGCTAAACACCACAGCAACACCGGCTCATAAACCGCCAGTGCCTTTTTCACCAGCCACGGCTCTTCATGGCTGACTTGCTTAAGCAGAAATGAGGCTAGCACCGGAATCACCGTCAACGACAGCAATAACGAGCCCGCCAACGCGAACATAATGGTGAGCGCCACCGGTGCAAATAATTTACCTTCTAAGCCTTGCAAGGTAAGTAGCGGCAAAAACACAGTAATAATAATCAGAATACCCGCTGTGACCGGCACGCTCACTTCACGCACTGCGCGATAAATTAAATGCATACGTGGCAAACTGGCAGCCTGTTTTTTATCAGCCAGCTGCGATACGATATTCTCCACTACCACCACTGCCGCATCTACCAACATACCAATCGCTATCGATAAGCCACCTAAACTCATTAAATTGGCAGACATGCCAACATAGTGCATACATAAAAAAGTAAACAACGCCGATAACGGCAAAATAAACGCAATGGTGAGCGCCGCTCTAAAGTTACCCAAAAACAGTACCAGTAAAATCAGCACCAGCACCACCGCCTCTTGCAAGGCTTTGGTCACCGTATTGACTGCGCGCTCCACCAAACTGCCACGGTCGTAAAACACATGAATATTCACACCTTTGGGCAAGCTCGGCGTCATCTCGGCAATTTTGTCTTTAACGCCTTGCACCACCTGCTGCGCATTTGCGCCACGCAAGCCGAGCACCAAACCTTCCACTTGTTCATCTTTTCCGTTAGCCGTCACCGCACCATAACGTGTTAATGATCCAATACGCACTTCGGCCACATCGGCAATTTTGACTGACATACCCTGTTCTGAGCGCAACACCGTATTTTGCACATCGGCAATAGTTTTAAAACCACCTTCCGAACGCACCAATAAAGCACCTTCGCCATCACTCAAACGCCCAGCGCCGCCATTGCGGTTATTGTTCATCAGCGCCTGCTGCAAAGTGTCGATTGACACACCGCGTGCGTACATCCTTGCGTTATCCGGCACAATTTCAAAACTACGCACCAAGCCACCGAGTGCGTTTACATCCGCCACTCCGGTTACCGTGCGTAACTGTGGCCGAATCACCCAGTCCAATAAACTACGGCGCTCCTGCAAAGTTAAGATATCGCTTTCCACGGTGAACATAAACATTTCACCCAGCGGCGTGGTCACAGGCGCCATGCCGCCCGACACATCTGGCGGCAAATTAGGCCACACTGAATTCAAGCGCTCCGCCACTTGCTGACGCGCCCAGTAGATATCCGTGCCATCTAAAAAATCTACGGTAATGTCAGTGAGCGCATACTTAGCCACCGCGCGCAGCCCCACCTGCTTGGGAATACCCAACATTTCCACTTCGATAGGTGCGGTGATTCTTGCCTCAACCTCCTCCGGTGTCATGCCGGGCGCTTTTACAATGATTTTCACCTGTGTTGAAGACACATCCGGAAACGCATCAATCGGCAAAGCCTGATACGCTAAACTACCCGCAACTGCTATGCCGGTGGTGAGCAACAGCACCAGCAGCCGCTGCGTTAGTGCAAATTGAATGAGCTTTGCCAACATTATTCGGCTCCCAACCCTAGCCAAGCACCCTTAATAGACGCAATGCCAGTAATGGCGATTTTTTCGTTGCCTTTAAACTGTGCATCCACCACCGCCTCATCACCCTGCTCAGAAATTACACGCACATTCAGCGCTGTAAAACCGGCTTTATTCTGCACAAACACCACGGTGTCTGCACCTTGTCTGGCCAGCGCGGACTTAGGCACGCTGAAATACTGCATATCAGTACCCAAACCAATTGCAGCTTCTACAAATTGCCCAGGTGATAATTTTTCAACCCCCTTGGTGATTTCTGCGCGTAGATGCAAAGTCTGGTCAGCCCGATTTACATTGCGAATCACCGCAATCAACTTACCGCTGGCCTGCAATTTAGGCACACTAACCGCCATGCCTGGCTTCACAAACGGCAAACCTTCCAGCGGTGCATGAATTTCCAGCCACAAGCGATCTAAATTACCGATGCGATACAGCGGCATAGACACTTCAACACGCTGACCCGTAGTCGCCATTTGCTCTAAAACCTGCCCGCTGATAGGCGCAACTAAAGTAATACCGCTATGCATGCCAGCTTCAGGGCGCAATTGATTAATCGCCGCTTGCCCCATGCCAGCCAATTGCAAAGCCTGCTTACGCTGCGCTAAGTTGGCACTCATTTCATCATGCATGCTTTCTGTTTCAAGAAAACGGCGCTGCGGAATAATGCCATCTTTCAACAGCTCGCTATCACGCGCCAAGCTTTTGTCGGCCAAGCGTTTTTGCGTCAGCGCTTGCAAATAATCTTTTTGCAAACCCAACAATTCTGGACTATTTAAATGTGCCAGCGGCTGACCTTTTTTAACAGTTTGCCCTGCCGCCACATAAAGCTGATCAATTAAACCAGATTGTGGCGCGCTTACCACGCGCTCTTGGCCCACCGGCACCACCACCTCTGCCGGAAAATTGCGGCTATTAAATAAATTATTTTTGCCTACTGGAGCCACGCTCACACCAAGGTTCTGTTGCTGTTTAGATGTCATCGCAATATCGGCAGCATGAGCATAGCCTGTAGCGAATGATAAACAAACAATAACAAAGCACATAAACGATTGATTCATCATGGTAAAACTCCTACTGTCTGGTTATAGCGCGCAACATCCCACTGCACTTGCACTTGCCGCGTAGTAAATGCGCGCTCTGCCTCAAATGTCTGCGCTTGCACACGTAATAAGCTCACTAAATCTGTTTCACCCAGCTGAAACGCTTTTTGCGCCAGCCTTAAACTTTCTTTGGCAATTTCATACTGCTTAGTGGCAATGGTTAACTCAACCCGGCTCACACTTAAATTATGCTCAGCCTCGTGCAGAGCAGCATCCAGCGCCAATTTCAATGACTCGCGCTCAGTTAGGGCATTACCAACGCCAATTTCTGCCGCGGCTTTGATGGGCGCAGCTTTGGTCTCACTGCCAAACGGTATGCGTAATTTCATGCCTACGCTATTGTTGTCTGTGGTATCAAATGGCCCTTTGCTGCTACGCATATTCACCAAAACCTGCATGTTTTCATGGCTTTCAATTTGCGCTAGGTCACGCTCAGTTTCAGCCAATCCTAACTTGCTCTGCGCTTCCAGCCAGATGGGTGATTGGAAATAATCGTTTTGATCCGATTGGTTTTCAACATAACTGCCAGGCAACTCACGCAACCCGGTGAGCAAAAAATAGCGATGGCGTACATGCATGAGCTCGGCCTCAGCGCGCAGTTTTTCTTTTTGCGCTTTTAATACTTCCTGCTCAGCCAACATGGCGTCGGTTTTGGCAAGCTCGCCTGCCACATAGCGTTTTTCAACATCAGTTTTTAACTTGCTGGAAAACTGCAGTTTGTTAATTGCCAGCGCCAGATTATTCTCGTTGTAAGCAATACTCCATAACGCTTCGCGCAAATCTCCAGCCAGTTGCAACTTGGCACTTTGCCGACTCACTGACAGTGTCGATTGGTTTGCCTGCGCCACCTTTAGCCGATTCTCACGCTGCTTTGCCATCCACACTGGTAGCTCCAGTTCAGCCTGCCAGTCACGCTCGCCACGACCGCTACCAACTGCATCCGTTTGATGCGTGACACTCACCGCTGGCGTAGATGGCAAAGTGGCATTGGCAACCCGATTTTTAGCCAAAACCATCACATCGCGAGAACGCAGTGATGCCTGCACCGGTGCGCGCGCATAGGCGCTTTCCAATACATCTGATAACTGCAAATTGGGGTTAACTGTCAGCACATCTTCGTGACTGACCTCATAGCTCTGCGCATCAACAACTTCAGCCAGGGCATTACCGACGGCATAAAAAACGCATACACAGAGTAAGAAAATTTGACTAAGTTTAGTCATGGCACACTCCTAAAAACCAAAAAACATTCGCGCAAAACGAATGTTAATAAAATGATTTTTTTAGAGTGGTGGGGCGCGCGGTCTAGAACAAGAACGCAGGTAAATGGGAAGTTGCGAGTGTTGAATGTCGGATGATTTGAAAAACCGTGTGATCAACAAAGATAAACTTAATACAAACAATAAAGCAAAAATCGGTAGCGGTAATGCATCTACATTTTTAACTAAGGCTTGCGTAACCACTACGGTATGTAGCGGAATTTCTATATTCTTGAGGGTGTGCTCGGTGTCAGGCATCTCAGCCAAACCCATTTCATGAATGTGCAAACCATGCGGCTGATGTGGCTGGTCTGCTTCCAAATGGGCGTGAATAAAAGGGGTGACCGTTTGCAACAATGCAAACCACATCACCACCATCCACAACAGAGTTTTACGCCACGTCATCATGAATTAACTGTATCAGCATATTGATGCAAATACAACGAGCGTGAATTTAATTAATAACTACGCTTACGAGGAGTGTAGGTAGAGCCGTTAGACTCAATATGACGGAATGTGATGCGGCCGTTGTTGATATCGTAAGGTGATAATTCCAGCGTGACTTTGTCACCTGCCAAAATACGGATATGGTTTTTTTTCATCTTGCCGCCAGTGTAGGCGATCAACACATGATCGTTATCCAATTTAACGCGATAGCGTGAATCCGGTAATATTTCCATCACCACGCCACTCATTTCAATCAATTCTTCTTTAGCCATTGCTGTTGCTCCAATCGTATTAAGACCCGCATTGATGCAGCAAACTTGAAAAGTTATAGCAACTTTAAAATTGTGGGAATAGTGGAATAGAAATTCAAAAACTTCGCGCAAGCACTACCAAACGCAGGCGCGACTATAGTCCTGCCAAGGCGATTTGGCAAGTAATAACATGTATCATTCATGCAAAACAAATCTAAGATAAATCAATATATTGCAAATTATCCGCACTATTCTTTAAATATATTGAAATAGTGCTTGACACATCTTACAGAAGCACGTAAAACGCTATGCAGGCGTTTGAATTTTTAATTACTGGCCTTAAATTTAATTAAGGCTATTTTTATTTAAAAACCCGAACTTTCAGGGTGCCTCCCTTTTTAAGAGTATGGAATAAGATATGGCAACAGGTTTAGTAAAATGGTTTAATGATTCTAAAGGTTTTGGCTTCATTACTCCTGACGCAGGCGGCGACGATTTATTCGCGCACTTCTCAGCAATCGTAGATAGCGGTTACAAAAGTTTGAAAGAAAACGATCGCGTTACTTTCGACGTAACTGACGGACCAAAAGGTAAACAAGCTTCTAACATTCAGAAGGTTTAATACCCACAGAATCCAAAAAAAATGACCCACATGGGTCATTTTTTTTGTCTGCTCACTTGCTCGTTATTAGCTATCGCTAAAAGTCGCGTGACATTTGAAGCCAAAACCTAGGTGAGCGCTCTTGCGCACTAGGCTCAGACAATGGTGTGCCACCCTGCGTTTGCCATGCCAGATAGCTATTCATTGCAAAACCAAGTAGTTTAGCGTTGAACCCAACACCAGCGCCGCCTATGGCTCGTGTATTATGCACTGATGAAAACGACTGATGGTTCACTTTAATATGCCCATAATCGTAAAACAGCATCGCTTGTAGCTGTGGCAAAACGCTATGCACCAATTCTACATTCACAATATTGCCTTCATCACCGCTAGCCTCACCCTGCGGATAAGCACGCACGCCGTATGGCCCTCCTAAGCTGAACTTATCTGAAGAATTCAGGTTTTTGCCTGCCACTTGTCCAAACAGGTTGATAGAAAGTGTGTCGCTATCTGTAATGCGCTGTAAACGATTGAGGTTGTAGGTCATTTTTGAAAAGTTTCCTTGGCTGTGCGCACTCACATCGTCAGCAAACCGTGAAGTCTCATCCAAACTTAACCTGCCCGCATAAACAGAAAAATCAAATGCCGTTAAACCAGCCTGATTTATTTTGTCCTGGCGCTCTCCAGAAAGTCCAGCACGTAACAAGCGTACTTTTTTAGCAGAACTGCTATCAGTAGCATCGGTGAAATCTTTTAAGGTTCTGGTTTCAAAACCCAAGGTAGCATTTAATAAGGCTGTTTGATTCAACACAAAAGGATAGGAAGTAAAGACACTAGTGCTCTGGCTGGTGCCGTGTGCATCTAAGGATTTAAAATTCTGGCCTAATTGATATTGGCTATGCGAATAAGCAGCGCCTAAGCGCAAACCGCTATCACCTACCGGCAGCTGATAAACCACAGCGCCATAATACAAATCGCTATCACTACCAGTAAAACGCAATGCCAACTGATCGCCCAACTTGAGCGGATTGTTCACACCCAATGACCCGCCTAAACGATATCTTCCGGTGTAATAATTTCCAAAATTATCTGCTTGCAGACGTCCTGTATAAGCCGCTGATGGTAAAGGCTCAACAAGCAGATCAGAGCTACCCACTTTTGCACCTGCCTGTAAACTGGCACGCACATCCGCAATACCAGCAGTACCTCGCAACAACAGCAACTGACGGTCAAGCGTCATCATCAATATTGGTGATAAAACTTAATTTTTTTAAAATAAAACTGATGCATGAACGCAAACTTCTAAAGCCTCGTCACAGGCTAATTTTCATGTCTAGTCTCGACCTTGAAGTTGTGAAACTATGTTTTATAAAGCTCACTACACTGGACACATATTAATTTTTAGCTTGTAATTCTATTGCAAAATTTACGGGATATTTTCCCAATTAATTTCATGATAACACTGCAAAAGTTATTGTCAAATTTAATTTTTTAATAATTTATTTATTTGATTACAGTCGATATAACACTTGCATTATTGAAATTAATTTGGTAATTTATGGGAAATTATTCCATTAATTAAAAAATTCATAGTGGGAATATGTAGTTTCGGTAGTTGATTTAACTTGCTTAGCGCATATAATCTGAGTGTCACATTGGAAAGATACAAAA
>NCHI01000042.1 GCA_002281815.1 Methylotenera sp. 24-45-7 | reverse complement strand
CAATGATAGTATGCTCTTCGCATGCGAAAGTAGGTCACTGCCAAGCTATTTATACCTCAACACCCCTCCATTTATTTGGTGGGGTGTTTCTATTTGTACTCCTGCAAACTAACGCACGCACTTATCAAACATGCACGTCATATCGCCAGCCTTTATCAAGCAAGTAAGTAGCCAATGAAATGCAAACAGCCCACCAAAGTGGGCTGTATTTCTAGTGCTAATAGAATTTAGAATTAATTTTAATCTTCCAGCATAATTTTTAGCATCTCAATACCAAAGCCTACCCCAAAGCCGTTAGTGTCGCTCGCAATAGCGCCTAAACCACCTTTACGGTTTGCTGAAGAAAGGTCTGTATGCAGCCACGGAATGTCATTTTCAATGAATTTACTTAAAAATCTAGCTGCATGTATATGATCTGCGCCGCCTTCAAGGGTGCATTGTTTAATGTCAGCGATGTCACTTTCAAGATCGCTGTCATAATCTTCTTCAAGTGGAAATGCGACCACTCTCTCACCAGCTTTATTGCCAGCACCTATAGCTTTGCAAGCAAGGCTTGAGTTGTTGGAAATAACGCCACTCATACGATCTCCTAATGCGCTTATCATGCTGCCAGTAAGTGTTGCAAAATCAATAATTGCATCAGGTTTTTGACGTGAAGCTAAAGTTAACGTGTCAGCAAGTACCATGCGGCCTTCTGCATCGGTATGAACAATCTCAATTGTCATACCGTTAAGTGCAGTCACGACATCGTTTTGTTTATAAGCAGCGGGACTGATGTGATTTTGTGCAATGGCTAACCAGCAATCCAATTTCACAGGCAGCTGCATTTTTGTTGCGGCGAGCAAAATGCCAAGCGACACTGCGGAGCCGTTCATATCTTCATGCATGCCTAGCATATACTTCGCTGGCTTGAGGTTATGACCACCAGTATCAAAGCAGATACCTTTTCCCACTAGTGCAATATGTTGTTTTGGATTTGTGCCGTTATAATTAAGATGAACAATTGCGGCATCTTGAGGTTCAGAGCCTTGTCCAACTGCTACAAATGCCCCTGCGCCCATTTCTTTAAGCTGCTGCATGTCAAACTCTTCATGATCCCAGCCATGCTGCTTTGCTAGCTCATAGACTTTAGCTCGATAAATAGCTGGTGTTAATTCATTAGGTGGCGATATGGTTAATTGCCTACATAGCGCATTACCTGCAACTTTGGCATTTACATAATCATATGAGTGATTTGCCTGATAGCCATATATATGTATGGTGTGTAATGTCTGCTCGGACTTATCTTTTTTGCGTAAAGGTAGACTTTGCGCATTCGCTGAAGCAACATAATAAGCAGCACATCAGTGGCTTGTTCATCTAGTAGAGGTTTTACCGCTTTGCGTAGTAGCGTATGACGTTGAAAAGTAGATAGCTTCTCATCCAAAATTACGAAGCTTGCTAATCCGCCAGTAGGTAAATCTACCGTCACTGGTGATTTCACTAAGTCTTTGTATTCTTTTTTGCTACGCTTTAATTTTGCTTGCAGTGATTGCGAGAACGGTAATGAACAATCATTTTCTGAGTCGAGCAAGAATAATGCATGTTGAGAGCTTTTAAGTACAATTTCGTCGATATTATCTGCATTTTGTATTAGTTTTATCAGCATATTTAATTCCATGGTTATGTTCAGTTTTGACGCTAAAAGGTTTGTATAACGGTCTGTATGGCATCATAAAAAGACTGCTAAACTTGACCAAAACTAGTAAAAAAGCCACACTACGGTTTTATAAAATTTACATTACAGCGCGTTTTATAAATGCGCTGTATTCAGACACGCTATATTTGATTAAGTTACTTAAGCGATATGTGCCCGATTATAACCTTAGGTGTAATTGTCACGATTGATTCTAGAGTCAAATAATGCCACATGGAGTCCTAACTGAATGTCATTGAACACTAATTTGAATACCCCTGATATTGATAGTCAAGAAACCCAAGAGTGGCTTGATGCGCTTATGTCGGTCATTGAAAATGAAGGGCCGGAGCGCGCACACTTTTTGTTAGAGGCTATGATTGATAAGGCACGCCGCACCGGTGCTAACTTGCCATACAACGCCACAACCGCATACTTAAATACCATTCCTACCCATTTGCAGTCTAAACTACCTGGCGACCCGGAAATGGAGCGTCGTATCCGCGCATTAGTGCGTTGGAATGCGATCATGACAGTGCTGCGCGCAAATGAAAAATCGCCAGGTGTGGGCGGACATATTGCGAGTTTTCAATCTGCTGCAACTTTATATGACACAGGCTTTAATTACTTTTTCCGTGCGCCTACAGAAAACTTTGGCGGCGATTGCGTTTATTTTCAGGGCCACTCCTCGCCGGGTGTTTATGCTCGTGCTTATTTAGAAGGCCGTATTACTGAAGAGCAAATGGATAATTTCCGTCAGGAAACTGGCGGTAACGGATTGCCTAGTTATCCGCACCCTTGGTTGATGCCTGATTTTTGGCAGTTCCCTACAGTTTCTATGGGCTTAGGGCCACTGGCTGGTATTTATCAAGCACGTTTTTTGAAATATATACATGACCGTGGCATTGCCGACACTAGCGATCGCAAAGTATGGGTGTTCTGTGGTGATGGTGAGATGGACGAACCGGAATCACTGGGCGCAATTTCATTGGCTACTCGCGAGAAATTAGACAACCTAATTTTTGTCATTAACTGCAACTTGCAGCGTTTGGATGGTCCGGTACGTGGCAACGGTAAAATCATTCAAGAACTTGAGTCTGATTTTAGAGGTTCTGGCTGGAATGTGCTTAAAGTGGTTTGGGGTTCTTATTGGGATCCGCTGCTGGCAATGGATAAAGATGGTTTGCTCAAAAAACGTATGGAAGAGTGCGTGGATGGCGAATACCAAAACTTTAAACAAAAAGGTGGCGCATATACCCGTGAGCACTTCTTTGGTAAATATCCTGAATTAAAAGCCATGGTAGCTGCGATGAGCGACCAGGACATCTGGCGCCTGAACCGTGGTGGTCATGACCCACACAAAGTATATGCTGCTTATGATGCTGCTGTTAATCATAAAGGTCAGCCTACGGTCATTCTGGCTAAAACCGTTAAAGGTTACGGCATGGGCGAGGCTGGCGAAGGTCAAAATACCACGCATCAACAAAAAAGCATGGATATTGAGTCATTGAAGAAATTCCGTGACCGCTTTGACTTGCCGTTGACTGATGCCCAAGTTGAGAGCTTAAGCTACTACAAGCCAGCTGAGGACTCACCAGAAATGAAATACATGGCGGAGCGTCGTGCAGCGATGGGTGGTTTTGTGCCACAACGCCGCCGCAAAGGTAACGAACTCAAAGTGCCTCAGTTATCTGCATTTGAAAACATGCTGGCGGCAACTGGTGAACGTGAAATTTCTACTACTATGGCATTTGTGCGTATCCTTTCTACATTGGTACGTGATAAAGAAATCGGTAAATTCGTAGTGCCTATCGTGCCAGATGAAGCGCGCACATTTGGTATGGAGGGCATGTTCCGTCAGCTTGGTATTTATGCCAGCCAAGGTCAGCTCTACGAGCCACAAGACTCTGATCAAGTGATGTTCTACAAAGAATCAAAAGATGGTCAGATTCTGGAAGAGGGGATTAACGAAGCTGGCGCGTTCTCAAGCTGGCTGGCTGCAGCTACGTCGTACTCAGTGACCGGCAAGCAGATGATTCCGTTCTACATTTATTACTCCATGTTTGGTTTCCAACGTATTGGCGACTTGGCATGGTTGGCTGGCGACTCACGCGCACGTGGTTTCTTGCTTGGCGCAACAGCTGGTCGTACCACATTGAATGGTGAAGGTTTGCAGCATGAAGATGGTCATAGCCATTTAATGTCAGCCACGATTCCTAACTGTGTGTCTTATGATCCAACGTTCGCTTATGAATTAGCGGTGATTATTCAAGATGGTTTGCGTCGCATGGTACAAAATCAGGAAGATGTGTATTACTACATTACCTTGATGAATGAAAACTACACGCATCCTGAAATGCCAAAAGGCGCTGAAGCCGGAATTCTTAAAGGCATGTATAACTTCAGTAAATCTAAAGCCAAAGGCGAGAAAGTGCAATTGATGGGTAGCGGTGTCATTCTGCGTGAAGTGATTGCTGCGGCTGAATTGCTGGAAAAAGATTGGGGTATAGCTGCTGATGTTTGGAGTGTGCCTAGCTTCACCGAGTTGCGTCGCGAAGGTTTGGATTGCGAGCGTTGGAACATGCTAAATCCAGAAAAATCACAAAGAGTGAGCTACGTGGCGGAGTGTCTGAAAGATGCGCAAGGCCCGGTGATTGCCTCTACTGATTACATGAAGAGCTTTGCTGAACAGATTCAGCGTTTCGTACCAAATCGCTTTGTTGCATTAGGCACTGACGGCTTTGGTCGTTCAGATAGCCGTGAAGCGTTACGTGATTTCTTTGAGGTAAATAAATACTATGTGGTGGTTGCTGCGCTAAAAGCATTAAGTGATGATGGTAAGTTGCCTGCTGCTAAAGTGGCGGAAGCAGTTAAAAAATACAAGCTAGACGCTAACAAGCCTAACCCTACGACAGTTTAAGGACAAACACAGATGGCAGTTCAAGATATATTAGTCCCGGATATCGGTAATTTCGATAGTGTGGATGTCATTGAGGTTTTAGTAAAAGCAGGCGATAGCATCGCCAAAGATGACTCAATCATGACCGTTGAGTCTGATAAAGCCTCTATGGATATTCCTGCGCCGTTTGCTGGCGTGGTGAAAGAAGTGAAAATTAAAGTAGGCGATAAAGCAGCGCAAGGTACGTTAATGCTGACTTTGGATGTCAGCGATGCGGCGCCAGTTGTCCCGCCTGTGGCTGAAGCAACCAAAGCAGCTCCCGTTGCTGAAGTAGCTAAGGTTGTTATTCCCGAGCCTAGCCGGCCTGCGCCAGAGCCACCTAAACCAATTGCGCCAGCCAAACAGCCAGCCCCGGTGGGCGAGAGCGTAGTTGTCGCGACAGGTAAGCTTTCGCATGCCAGCCCATCCGTGCGTAAGTTTGCACGTGAGTTAGGCGTTGACTTGGCTTTTGTTAAAGGCAGCGGTGCAAAAAATCGCATTCTTGAGAGTGACGTTCAAGCTTATGTAAAAGGCGAGTTGGCTAAACCGCGTACTGAAAATATGGGTGCAGGTTTAAGCAGCCTTGCGGCATTGCCAATGCCAGTCATTGATTTTAGTCAGTTTGGCGCAGTTGAAACCAAAGCATTGTCGCGTATCAAAAAACTTTCTGGCGCCAACTTGCACCGTAACTGGGTGACCGCGCCACATGTGACGCAGTTTGATGAGGCTGACATTACTGATTTGGAGGACTTCCGTAAGTCTATGCAGGCAGATGCCGAAAAACGTGGCGTTAAGCTCACCATGCTGGCGTTTCTGATTAAAGCTTCTGTCAACGCATTGAAGGCGTATCCTAACTTTAATGCTTCGTTGTCACCAGATGGCGATAGTCTGATTATGAAGAATTACTTCAACATTGGCTTTGCTTGCGATACCCCAGATGGTTTGGTGGTGCCGGTAGTGCGTGATGTGCATCAAAAAGACGTGCTGGATATTGCGCGTGATTTAGGTGAGTTATCTGCCAAAGCGCGTGAGCGTAAGTTGAAGGTAGAAGAAATGCAAGGTGGCTGTTTCACTATCTCCAGTTTAGGCGGTATTGGCGGCACGATGTTTACGCCGATTATCAATTGCCCGGAAGTGGCGATTTTGGGTGTGTCGCGCTCATCGATGCAGCCGGTATATGATGCAAAAACCAAGTCATTTGAGCCACGTTTGATTTTGCCTATGTCGCTGTCATATGATCATCGCGTGATTGATGGTGCCGATGGTGCCAGATTCACCAGTCATATGCGTATGATGTTGTCTGATGTGCGTAGATTGTTGCTGTAATCGCAGGCTTACACTTAGCTAAAAGGGCGCGCTCATGCGCCCTTTTGCTTAAGTTGAACGCGTTTTTGAGCGCTGATTCGCTACGAATCTGGCATGAAATCTATAGGTTTGATGTTAAAATCCGAATAAATAACTGAAGTATAAGCAAAGGGTTTGCATGAGTAATTTAGTTGAAGTATTAGTACCCGATATCGGCAACTTTGATAGTGTTGACGTCATTGAAGTGTTGGTAAAACCTGGTGACATCATTGCCAAAGAAGATTCCCTGATTACGGTTGAGTCTGACAAAGCCTCTATGGACATTCCATCGTCTCAGGCGGGTACGGTTAAAGAAGTTAAAGTTAAGGTGGGTGATAAGATCGCCAAAGGCTCGTTGATTTTGATGGTAGAAATCAATGGGCTAGAGGCTGGAGATCCGGGGCTAGGCGAAAAACCTGTGGATGCAGCTACAGCTAATCATTTGGCAGCAGCTAATGCCGAAGTCAGCCCTTCTTCGCCACCTAGCCCCCAGCCCCTAGCCTCTAGTCCCTCAGATATGCAAACCCAAGTCGTTGTTCTCGGTAGCGGCCCTGGGGGCTACACAGCAGCTTTCCGTGCCGCAGACTTAGGCTTGCAGGTGGTGCTAATTGAGCGTTATTCAACTTTGGGTGGCGTGTGTTTGAATGTTGGTTGCATTCCATCAAAAGCTTTATTGCACACGGCTAAAGTGATTACCGAAGCTGAGGAAACTAGCCATCATGGGGTGAGCTTTAGCGCGCCGAATATTGATTTGGAGCAGTTGCGTAACTGGAAAGCCAATGATGTAGTTGGTAAATTGACGGGTGGCTTAGCCGCGATGGCTAAGCAACGTGGCGTCACTGTGGTCAATGGCATAGGTAAATTCACCAATTCGAATCAAATTGCAGTCACTGCGGCGGATGGCAAAGTGACTACCATAGGTTTTGAAAATGCGATTATCGCGGCTGGCTCACAAGCAACTAAGTTTCCAGGTGTGGCCGAAGATCCGCGCATCATGGATTCAACTGGTGCGTTGGCATTGGCAGACATTCCTAAACGTATGCTGGTGATTGGTGGCGGCATTATTGGTTTGGAAATGGGTACGGTATACGATGCACTGGGTGCGAAAGTTACCGTGGTTGAATTCACAGATGGTTTGATTCAAGGTTGTGACCGCGATTTGGTGCGTCCATTGCAAAAACGCATGGAAAAACGTTTTGAAGCGATTATGCTCAACACCAAAGTGGCCAGCATGGAAGCTAAAAAAGACGGTATTCATGTTACTTTTGAAGGAGTGAACGGCAATACAGATGCGCCTAAAGACGTGCAAGTGTATGACCGTGTATTGGTGTCTATCGGCCGTCGTCCGAACGGTAAAAATATCGGTGCTGAAAACGCAGGTGTGGCGGTGGACGATTACGGTTTTATCAAGGTTGATAAGCAAATGCGTACCAATGTACAGCATATTTTTGCCATTGGCGATATTGTAGGCCAGCCGATGCTGGCACATAAAGCCACGCACGAAGGTAAAGTGGCGGCTGAAGTAATTGCTGGCCACAAAGTAGAATTCCAAGCTTTGGTGATTCCGTCGGTTGCGTACACTGACCCTGAAGTGGCATGGGCTGGTATGACGGAAACTGAAGCTAAAGCCAAAGGCATCGAGATTGAAAAGGCTAGCTTCCCTTGGGCGGCGAGTGGACGTGCGCTATCAGTTGCGCGTACTGAAGGTGCAACTAAGCTGATCTTCGATAAAGAAACCCATCGTGTGATTGGCGCAGGAATTGTGGGCGTGAACGCGGGCGAGCTTCTTGCAGAAGCCGTGCTTGCGATTGAGATGGGTGCTGATGCGCATGATTTGGGATTGACGATACATGCACATCCAACTCTCTCTGAAACTGTATGTTTTGCAGCTGAAATGAAAGAGGGCACGATTACCGACCTCTACATCAAAAAGCGCTAGGGTTTAAATGTCAGCTTCTGACTTTCTTAAAGCACTTGGGGCGCTCATGCCTGAAGACCGAGTTTACACCGACCCGGTTGATTGTTACGCCTATGCTTACGATAATTCACGTAATTATCACTCACCAATTGCAGTGGTGTTTCCACTCAGTGTTGAAGAAGTGCAAAGTGTGATTCAGCTATGCAATCTACATAAAGTGCCTGTAGTGCCGCGAGGCCGTGGAACTGGCACGGCCGGTGGTAGCGTGCCTGAAGTTGGTGGTGTTGCACTCTCGCTAGAGCGTATGAACAAAATAATCAGTATCGATCCCGATAACCGCATGGCAATTGTGGAGCCTGGTGTGCTGAATCAGGAGTTACAAGATGCAATAAAACCAGCGGGGTTCTTCTGGCCACCTGACCCATCGAGTGCAGCCTATTGCAGTATAGGCGGCAATTTGGCAACTTGTGCCGCAGGCCCGCATGCAGTGAAGTATGGCGTGGCGCGAGATCATATTCTGGGTTTAAAGGCAGTGACCGGTAACGGCGACATTATCAAAACTGGCTGCTATACCAGCAAGGGTGTGGTGGGCTATGACCTGACTAGATTGCTGGTGGGTTCTGAAGGTACGTTGGCAGTGATTGTAGAGGCCACACTGAAACTTACGCCTTTACCGAAACACACAGGGGGTTTAACTGCCGAGTTTGCCGATACAGAAAGCTGTGCCAAGGCGATTGCGGCGATTATGGCGCAGCCTTACACGCCTAGTGCCTTGGAGTTCTTAGATAATGGTGCGCTGAATTTAATTCGTGGCCGTCATCAGAGTTTGCTGCCAGAAAATGCTAAAGCTTACTTGATGATAGAGGTGGATGGCTCACAGCAGGAAATTACTGAAGCCACAGCGGCGATTTTGCAAGCGTGTCAGGTGCCGGGTTTAATTGAAGCAAAGCCTGCGCATGATACCAAAGCGTTATGGGCAGCGCGTAAGGCTTTGTCGCCATTGCTGAAAGACATTGCACCCAAAAAAATCAATGAAGACATCGCGGTGCCAGTGTCTCATTTGCCTGCTCTGCTGACTGGTTTAGAAAAGTTAGCTGCACAATATCAGATTTCAAACGTGAATTTTGGCCATGCTGGCAATGGCAATATTCATGTGAACTTGCTAGTCAATCCAGACAATCCAGATGAAATGAAACGTGCCTATGCATGTTTGGATGAAGTGTTTAGCTTGGTATTGTCATTGCAAGGCACGCTATCTGGGGAGCATGGCGTTGGTATGGCAAAGCGACCTTTTGTGCCGCGTGAAATAGATGCAACAACAATTAGTTTGATGAAATCTTTAAAGCTGACGTTTGACCCACTGAATATCTTGAACCCTGGAAAGTTATTTCCTTAACTGCGTGTTAATTACAACTAACCTCTTTAAGTTCAGCGGCAGGAAAATTGGGTTTTAGCTGATTAATTTCAGCGATTTGTGCGTCTGACAAAGTATTAAATAATAAGCTGTGCTGGCCTTTGCCATTGCTGCGCGGACTTTTTTGTAGGTTTTTAACCCCTTTAGCTTGTAGTTCCTGCATCAGTTTCGTGGCTAACTGTTCATCCTCAAAAATGCCAAATGAAATTGCATTTTTCCACTTTTCTTCTTGCACTACAAATAAATCTTGAACCCCTAGCGCCTTGAGCTCGGCTGCTTTTTTTTGTGCTTCCACAGCAGTTTTTACTGGTGCTCTATACACCCAAAACAGTTTAGTTTGCGCTGTGTTAAGTTCTTTGGCAGTGGCTTCCAAATTAAGCTTTGTAAGCATTTTTTGCGCAGCGATTAAGCCTATGTCAGAGAAGGCTCCCCACTCGTAGCAACTGGCAGCAATCTGATCTGTGGCAGCAGGTAATTCAGGGGCTTTTTTCGGCAAAGCCTCAATTTCAGCCTGCGTTAAAATTTTTATTTTCTCAGGGTCAATTTCAGTGAGCTTAATTTCAGGTTTTCCGGGCAAGAGCATTGCCATGTTGAAGTAAGCGAGTAATCCTAAATTGATAACGACGAGTAGCCAAAAAACACGTTTCATTGCTTGTCACTTTTTTGATGTTGAGAGCGTTCGCACAGATACAACCCAGTTAAAACCAGATTATCAACGATTAATAGTTGGTTTGTCACGGCCTCGCGCAAATGCACCGCAATCGTTGGGGCATCGCCACCACTTAAAATGATATGCGGCGCCGAGCTATATTTTTCTGTGACCGCAAATTGCATTTTTTCAATTGCACCGCAAATCGCATGAATCGCCCCATTTGCAATGGCAGATGCGGTAAACGTGCTAAAACTATCGCCAGTTAAACATGCGGGATCAGTACTGTAGGGTAGCTGTGCGGTGGCTGAGCCAAGGCTACTTTGCATAAGGGTGAGGCCTGGCAGAATGATGCCGCCGATAAATTCACCCTGACTGCTATTGCTTGGACTATTCATCAGCGCGTCAATTGTGACAGCAGTGCCCGCATTCACAACTACACATGGGGCGTGCATCAAATGCCAAGCTGCAATGATTGCAGCCCAGCGGTCGGTACCTAATGTTTCTGGCTGCGTATAATGGTTGGTCACATCACAGCATTGTGCTGAACTTTTAAACCAGTGTGGCGCAAGATTTTTTGATGCAAAAACGCTGCTGATTTGATTTGCGTGTACTTCGCCAGCCACATTGGAAATCATCACGCTAGTAATGTTATGCAGTGGCAAGATTTTGCTGGAAAAATCAATATTGGCGCATGCTCCTTGCTGCGTGATTTCGCCTTCAGCGCTAAACACTGCCCACTTAGTTCTGGTATTTCCCGCATCAATCGTCAAAAGCATATTTGAATATCTCGCTAGTTAGGGCGTAAGCTGATTTCACCAGAAATAAAGCGTTGTATGCCAGCCGCTGTTGCGACCAATAGGCTGCCATCTTCGGCAATTCCTTGCACTACGCCAGAGTTTTCTCGACCGTCCGGCATGAGAATACGCACCGCTTGCAGGTGGTATGCATGATGCCGCGTCCATTCTTCGCTCAAGCTGGCAAAGCCACCTTGTTCAAATGTATTTAATACTGTAGTTAAATGTTTGAGCAAAGCACCAAGTAAGTCATTCGGGTCAATTCTAGCGCCCACTGCAGTTGCTAAATCCGTTACCGGCTGGTCAATGTGCTGCTTAATGCTATCAGGCAAATTGAGGTTAATGCCCATGCCAATTACCGCAGTGCTAGGGCCTTCCATATCGCCCTGTAACTCAATCAGAATACCGGCAAGTTTTTCACGCTTAATTAGCACATCGTTCGGCCATTTGAGCTGTGCATTGGATACGCCTAAAGCATGTAAGCTGCGCATGAGTGCAATGCCAACAGCCAAACTTAAACCGGATAAAGCAGATGCACCACACTGAAAACGCCACAGTAATGAGAAGGTTAAGCTTGCACCTAGTCCAGCTTGCCAGCTTCTGCCACGTCTGCCCCGACCTTGGGTTTGTAAGTTGGCGACTACACACGCACCATGGGCATATTGATGCATATTTTGCATTAAATAACTGTTGGTAGATGGCAAGTGGTCATGCACTTCCAAGCGCAATGTGCTGTGTTGGTCGCCAATGGCTTTTAAAATCGCGGCTTCATCCAGCAGGGTGACTGCTTGCGGCAGTTTGTAACCGCGCCCGCGTACTGAAAATACTTCTATCCCTAGTTCTTCTGCATGTTGCAGAGCATTCCAGACGCTGGCGCGGCTGATACTGAAATGCTTTGCAATCGCTTCTCCAGAGTGGAACTTTCCATCTGATAACAATCTTAGTATAGGAAATGTCAGTGCGTTCATAATGGATTGAAGTTTAGCATAGGCCTTGTTGCCAGCGTGCTGTCAATTTTTCAAGGCGCTCCTAGAAGCTGGTGTAAAATAGCGCAAACATTTATTAAACTAGTTGCCATGTCATCTGAAAAAAACTCAAATCAAACCGCTGTACCAGCTTCTAATTTTATTCGTGCCATTATCGAAAAAGACCTAGGCCAGCATAAATATGCCGAAAAAAAATGGGCAGGCAGCCCCGGTGATGCGCAGCATCAGCAAGCAGGTCAAGTAGACTCTGCCAAAATCCGCACGCGCTTTCCACCAGAGCCAAATGGCTATCTGCACATTGGTCATGCCAAATCGATTTTTTTGAATTTTGGCTTAGCGCGTGATTTTGACGGTGTGTGCCATTTGCGTTTTGATGACACCAATCCGGAAAAAGAAAGTCAGGAATATGTAGACAGCATTTCAGATAACGTGAAATGGTTAGGCTTTGATTGGCAAAATGGTCATGAAAGTAATCTCTACTTTGCCAGCAACTATTTTGATTTTATGTATCGTGCGGCCGAGAGTTTGATTGAAAATGGCTTCGCTTATGTGGACGAACAAAGCGCAGATGAAATGCGTGTTAATCGTGGCACGCTAACTGAGGCAGGTAAAGATTCACCGTTCCGCAACCGCAGTGCGGCAGAAAATTTAGCGCGCTTTCGCGAAATGCGTGATGGCAAACATGCTGACGGCAGCATGGTGCTACGCGCCAAAATTGACATGGCTTCACCTAACATTAATATGCGTGACCCAGCTATTTACCGTGTGCGTCGCGCGCACCATCACAATACTGGCGACAAATGGTGCATCTACCCGATGTACACCTTTGCACATCCAATTGAAGATGCGTTAGAACGTATCACGCACTCTATTTGCACACTGGAGTTTGAAGACCAACGTCCATTCTACGATTGGTTGCTGGAGCGTTTGGCTGACGCTGGTTTGTTAGCGCATCCACTGCCGAAACAATATGAATTTGCGCGTTTAAATCTCACTTACGTGGTGCTTTCAAAACGTAAGCTGATTCAGTTGGTAGAAGAAAAACATGTATCTGGTTGGGATGACCCACGCCTGCCGACATTGGCAGGTGCGCGTCGTCGCGGTTATACCCCGGCAGGTTTTAAATTGTTTACTGACCGTATTGGTGTTTCCAAAGCTGATTCATGGATTGAATATACCATCCTTGAAGATTGCATGCGTGAAGTGCTGAATATGGATGCAGAGCGCCGTATTGCAGTTTTAGACCCGATTAAACTGGTGATTGATAATTATCCGGAAGGTCAGAGCGAGGATTGTTTTGCACCTAACCATCCATTAAAACCAGAGTTGGAGAAACGTACTATCCAGCTTTCAAACACACTGTGGATAGAGCGCGAAGACTTTATGGAAGAGCCAAGCAAAGGTTTCTTTAGGCTTACGCCTGGCGGCATGGTGCGCTTACGTTATGGTTACGTGGTGAAATGTACCGGTTGCGAAAAAGACGCCAACGGCAATGTGACAGTAGTGCATTGCGAATATTTGCCCGATACTAAATCTGGTACACCAGGTTCGGACAGTGTAAAAGTCAAAGGCAATATTCATTGGGTGTCTGCTGCACATGCGTATGAGTGCGAAATTCGTCTCTATGATCGCCTGTTTAAAGAAGCAAACCCAGGCAGTGGTGACCGTGACTTCTTGGATGACATTAACGCGAACTCAGTACAGATTATTACCGCGCAACTTGAGCAAAGCCTGCAAGACGCAAAACCTGAAGACAGCTTTCAGTTCGAGCGCCACGGCTATTTTGTCGCAGACAAAAAAGATAGCGTAGCAGGCAAGCCAGTATTTAACCGCACTGTAACCTTACGTGACGCTTGGCAGAAATAGTTTTATGATCAGTGTTGATTTATCCAAAGCCTACCGCTTGCTTAACCACGGCCCGACCATTCTTGTCAGTTCGGCACATAACGGCAAGCGCAACATCATGGCGGCAGCATGGAATGTGCCCCTAGATTTTGATCCACCTAAAATGATTGTGGTGATTGATAAAAATACCTACACACGTGAACTGATTGAAGCTTCTGGCACACTTGCGATTAACGTGCCGTGTGTCGCGCAGATTGATATGGTGCAGAAAGTTGGCAGCAGTTCCGGGCGCGACTTGAAAGATAGCGATAAATTCGCGCAATTTGCTTTAAAAACTTTTGCTGCAAAACAGATAATAGCGCCACTGGTCGAAGGTTGTGTGGCGTGGCTGGAGTGTAAAGTAATCCCTGAGCCCCACAATCAGAATATTTATGATTTATTTATTGCCGAAGTAGTAGCCGCTTATGCGGATGAGCGCGTATTTTCAAACGGCCATTGGCATTTTGAAGGATATGACGAGTTGCGCACCATCCACCATGTGGCGGGCGGCAGTTTCTTTGCTAGCGGTGAAGTGCATCAGGCTAGTCATTCAGACTAATTTTTGTTACGGTAGGGATATTCGTAGCAGAGGTGGGGATTCATGAAAAAAGCGCATCCGCGTCGTCGTAAACCTAACCGCACCAAGAAGACCGGTTTGCCTCCGGGTTCTTTGGTGTATGTGGGGCAGGGTGATGATGACATTAGCAAGCTTGCAGAGCCTAAACTCACTTTAATTAGCTACGATAGTGAAGTTTTTGAGGAAACTACCATTACTTCTGATGCGCTTGCTTCGCTGCATGCAGATG
>NCHI01000041.1 GCA_002281815.1 Methylotenera sp. 24-45-7 | reverse complement strand
ATCAGCCAAGTTGGTTGCGTTGGCAAAATAGGTGAGTTTTGAACCTACTGGTTTGAAGTTTACTGACGCATTTAATAGCGTGTAAGACGGAATATCGCCTGTGCACAGGCAGATTTGCTACATGTAGGCGTAATGGTCAGAGACTTACCACAAAACTCAATGTGGAGCATAGGCGCAATTGGCAATACACAACTGCCGATGAACATACTTGGAATAGCAGCCGGTGGTGGCGTAAGAATCGGGCTAGAAGATAATATTTGGTTTGATACAGCAAGAACGCAACTAGCAACCAATCAAAATTTCTTAAATAGAATTCATGATTTAATTAGTGCTTCAGATCAGACTGTAATGCCCCCTGAAGAAATGCGCGTGCATTTAAACCTGATGCCAGGTAAAGGTAGATACGGCAGAGCAATTACATAATTAATTGCTACAAGCTTAATCACATCAGTAATTTTCTTGGCATCCACAACTAAATTGCCCTACCCCACAGATCTGAATGATTCGATTTGCCAAATCTAATGTCTATCGTGGTCATCATGTTAAATACTTTTTTATATGACTTTTCGGACTGAGTTTGAACGAGATTGCTTCAAGTATCCACTGGCGATAATGGCGCTTTATCAGCACCTAAATGGTTAATCCAGATTCACAGTTTCCAGATAATCCGGTACTTCTGCACGCCAGTGCAGTTTTTCTTCTATATGCAGGCGCATGGCATCGGCAGCCAGCGGTTCGCCATGCACAATATAAGTTTTTTTAGGGGCAGACTCAAAGCCTCTTAACCATTCCAGAATTTCTTCATAATCAGCATGTGCAGATAAGTTAGAAATGAACTCGACTCGTGCTCTCACAGGGTAGTATTCGCCATGGATTTTGATTTCTTTTGCGCCATCAATCATAGCAGCGCCGCGTGTGCCTGCCGCCTGAAAACCTGCAAACAAAATCGTATTGTTCGATTTAGACACAAAGGCTTTCAGATGATGTACCACGCGCCCGCCTGACGCCATACCGCTAGCGGAGAGAATAATCATCGGCCCTTTCATCTGATTAAGCGCTCGGGATTCTTCCACGCTATTCACGATATGTGCTGTGCGGTTTAGCGCTGCGCATTCTTCTTTTGATAGCCTGTGCTCGCCACGGTGCTTACTGAAAATTGCCGTGGCATCCACCGCCATCGGGCTATTTAAATACACTGGAATATGCTCTGCAATAGCGCCTGAGGCTTTGAGCAAATGAATGTAATACAGCAGTTCCTGTGCACGGCCTACCGCGAATACCGGAATGACTACCACACCTTTACGAATCACAGTTTTGTTGATAATGGTTGCCAGCTTAAGCATCGGGTCATCACGCTCATGCAAGCGATTGCCATAGGTGGATTCAAGTAGCAGATAGTCTGCTTGCTTCACTTGCACCGGCGCTTTCATCAGAATATTGTTAGCGCGGCCAATATCGCCAGAAAACAGTACTGAAGTTTTTTTGTTATGAATACGTGCAAACGCTGAACCCAAGATATGGCCATTCGGGTAATACCTTAGCGTCAAATCGTCACCAATGTTCACATCCTGATCAAACGGCACTGGGGTCAATAATTCCAGCGCTTTAAATGCATCTTGTTTGGTATACAACGGCAAGGCAGGATGATGTTTGGAAAAGCCGCGGCGATTGGCATACTCCGCCTCTTCTTCTTGCAAGTGCGCGGAATCAGGCAGCAGAATTTTGCATAAATCACGCGTAGCCTCGGTACAATAAACTTTGCCAGTAAAGCCATTTTTCACGAATAAGGGTAAGTAGCCAGAGTGATCAATATGCGCATGCGTAAGAACCACTGCATGCACCTCGCTGGGTTTTACTGGCAGTGGTGCCCAGTTTTTTAAACGTAGTTGTTTTAAACCCTGAAACAAGCCGCAATCAATCAATACTTTAAAATTGCCGCTGCTGAGTAGATATTTGGAGCCGGTTACGGTGCCTGTAGCGCCCAAAAACTTGAGTTGCATGCTGTGTCTCCTGATATATGAATCGCCAAAATTTAACTCAGCGACCTATTCACCAAACAACAGGCCTACTCCTGAGCAACTCTGGTTTTAGCGAGTGCTGGATTGGTAGCAAAATATTTCTTAATACCTTCTAGTATCGAGGTTACCAGCGCGTCTTGGTAAGTATCATCATTCAGTCTGCGCTCCTCTTCGGGGTTACTAATGAAGGCGGTTTCAACCAAAATCGATGGGATGTCTGGTGATTTCAATACTGCAAAACCCGCCTGTTCCACATGATTTTTATGCAGCTTATTAATATTACCAATTTGCCCTAACACTGCTTTGCCTAATTTTAGGCTGTCGTTGATGGTGGCGGTTTGTGATAAATCAAGCAAGGTGCGCGCAAGCACGGGGTCTTTCACATTTAAACTGACGCCGCCGATTAAGTCTGACTCATTTTCTTTTTTCGCTAAGTAGCGTGCACTGGCACTGGTGGCACCTTTCTCAGATAAGGCGAACACAGATGAACCGCGCGCTGCCGGATTGGTAAACGCATCTGCATGAATCGACACAAATAAATCTGCCTGCAATTTACGTGCTTTATTCACCCGGCCATGCAAGGGAATAAAGTAATCACCGTCACGCGTCAACACTGCACGCATATTAGGCTCGGCATCAATGCGTGCTTTAAGTTTCTTGGATATTGTCAGTGTAATGTCTTTTTCTCGGCTACCAGTAGCGCCCATCGCCCCAGGGTCTTCACCACCATGACCGGGATCAATGGCAATCGTTGCTTTACGCAACCAACCGTTATCCATTTTAGTCTCTGCAACAGCTGGCTTTTCAACAATAGGGTCAGCCGTTTTTGTTGTTTCTTTTTCGGGTTCTGCTGGCTGCGTTTGAATCGGTGCGGAGTTCAGCGCTTCATTTTCAAGTGCTAGCACCTTCTCCTCGGTAAACACAACAGAATCTACAGCTTTTTGCTCTTTTGGCGCAGTATCAGCTACAGGCGCTGTAGCCTTATCCATATCGGACAGCATCGCCATGAGCGGGTCCGCCACTGGATAAACGTCCAGCACTAAGCGATGCTTGTAGTCTCCCGCCGGCTGCAAAGTGAAGACAGTAGGTTTAGCCTCGGTTTTTAAATCCACCACCAAACGCACTACACCCGGCTTGAATGTTGCAACTCGCAATTGTGAAATGTACGGATCACTGCTCAGGATTTTTTCGCTCAGAGATTTAAGTACTGTGTTTAATTCCACATTCTCAACGTCCACCACCACACGTTCAGGATTTTTAAGTAGCGTCATTTTATAAACAAATGGCTTAGGTGATTCTAGCGTAATGCGCGTGTAGTCTTGTGCTGGCCAGATGCGTGCTGCGGTCACAGTATTCACAGCGGCGTTTGCCTGTTGCGCAATCAGCAGAGCCATGGCGAGCATTAAACTTAGACACTTAAGGCCAATATATTGACGGCTAAAGCTTTTAAAAAACGACTTCATGTTCAATATGTTCCAATGTTTAACTAGTTTTCAATTTAACTTATGTTCAATTTAGTTTGTGTTCAAAACGTGCAACACACTGCCGCCCAAGCGCTGTGTTTGCCTGCAATTTCAGACTTCGCCCAGTTGGATTAATTGTAAAATAAATTTCAATATCTGCCACTGGCAACAGCTGCGCCGCATTTTCCGGCCATTCAATCAGGCACACACTTTGTGTGTTAAAGAAATCTCTAAAACCAGCGGCTTCCCACTCTTCTTCATCGTTAAATCGATACAAATCAAAGTGATAGACATTTAGTGGCGTAGCCTGACTCGCCAACATTTCGTAGGGTTCTACCAGAGTGTAGGTTGGACTTTTCACTTTGCCGACATAGCCCAAGCCGCGCAATAATCCGCGCACCAAGGTAGTTTTACCTGCACCTAAATCGCCGTGCAAAAATACGGTTAAATTGGGCTGTATGGCATGTGCTAATACACCGCCAAACTCAAGTGTTGCCACTTCGTCTGCTAAATCAAGTGTAAAATTCTTATCCATGAATGACACCGCCAACTATGCTATGCAAAAACTCAGCGCCAGCATCAAACAATGGGGCTTGGACTTGGGATTTAGTCAGATTGGGATTACTGACACTGACTTGCAAAGTGCCGAATCTGAACATCAAGCGTGGATTGAAAAAGGTTTGCATGGTGAAATGGATTATATGGCAAAACACGGCACTAAGCGTAGCCGCCCTGCCGAATTAGTGCCAAATACCATACGGGTAATTTCAGCACGCTTAGATTACCAACCACCAAATGCTGCCGACAGTGAGGCAATTCTTAATGACAGTAATAAAGCGTTTATTTCGCGCTATGCGCTGGGGCGCGATTATCACAAAGTGATGCGCAACAAACTGCAAAAACTGTGTGAAAAAATACAAGCTGAATTTACCTCATTTGAATACCGCGTATTCACCGATAGCGCACCGGTGCTGGAAGTCGCGCTCGCAGAAAAGGCCGGCTTAGGCTGGCGTGGCAAACACACCCTGCTCATCAACAAAGACCGCGGCTCATGGTTTTTTTTGGGTGAAATCTACACTAACCTGCCGCTGGAAATTGACGCTATAGCAACTAACCACTGCGGCACTTGCTCTAGCTGTATCGACGTATGCCCTACGCAGGCCATTACCGCGCCTTATGAAGTCGATGCCAGACGCTGCATTTCCTACCTGACTATCGAGCTTAAAGGCAGCATTCCGCTGGAATTTCGTCCGCTAATAGGCAATCGGGTTTACGGCTGTGACGACTGCCAGCTTTTCTGTCCGTGGAACAAGTTTGCCGAAATAACCAAAGAATCAGATTTTGCAGTCAGAAATGGTTTAGATACCATCAGCCTGATTGCATGCTTTAACTGGACCGAAGCTGAATTTAAAACCAATCTGGCTGGCAGTGCTATCTATCGCATTGGTTATGAGCAATGGCTACGCAATATTGCGATTGGTTTAGGCAATGCCAAAACCTCACCTGAAATTATTGCTGCGCTGCAACAGCACTGCAATCATGACAATGCAATAGTGAGAGAGCATGTAGCTTGGGCACTGGCACAGCACCATACAGTTTAGTTCTGACGGGCGTTTTGTGCGATTTTTTAGTGGTACCTTAACGCTTCAATCGGATTCAATTTTGCCGCTTTACGCGCCGGATAAAACCCAAAGAAAATACCTACGCTAGCGGCGACTACAAACGCCAAGCTAATTGATTGTGAAGTGACCACGGTATCGGTACCCGCTAGGTTTTGCACTAGGGCTGCGCCACCGACCCCTATCAAAATTCCTATTACACACCCTACAATTGAAATCACAAAAGCTTCTAACAAAAACTGTAGCAAAATATCACGCTCACGCGCGCCTATCGCCATGCGAATGCCAATTTCACGGGTGCGCTCTGTCACTGATACCAGCATAATATTCATGATGCCGATACCTCCGACAAGTAGCGAGATGGAGGCAATTGCACCAAGCAGTAGCGCCATGGTTCTAGTAGCTTCTGCGGCTGTGTTAGCAATCGCCGTGAGATTGCGTACTGAAAAGTCATTGTCAGAACCTTCGCGGATATTGTGTCGCTGACGCAGCAAATTGTTCATATCATCTTCTGCCTGTTGCATCAGGTTATCAGCTGGCGCTTGCGCCATAATCATGCGCACGCTACCCGGCACTTGATTGCCAAATAGCTTACGTTGCGCAGTAGTGAGCGGCACAATGATAGTGTCATCTTGGTCTCGGCCGTCTAGGCTTTGCCCTTTGGAGTTCAACACGCCCACGATTAAAAATGGGCTTTGTTTGATGCGTATGGTTTTACCTACCGGGTCGATGTCATCGCCGAACAAGTTATCAGCCACGGTTTTACCAATGAGTGCCACACGAGTTGCCGAGCGCACATCTGAGTTTGAAAACACATAGCCGTTATTAATAGTCCAGTCACGAATCTCCATATAACTTGGTACGGTGCCAATGACTGAGGTATTCCAGTTATTACCAGCAAAAATTACTTGCGCACTGCCCATGGCCACAGGAGCCACACCAGAAATACTATCCAGCTCACTAATCGCATCAGCATCTTTCACATTGAGCGAGAGCGCATTGCCGCTGCCAGCCCTTGCGCCACCAGCGTTAGGTGAGCCTGACAGCACAATAAACAAGTTACTGCCCATGGAACTGATGGATTTCTTAATTGCCTGCTGCGCGCCCTCACCTATTGCCATCATCAGCACCACTGCACCTACGCCTATCATCATGCCCAACATGGTTAAAAACGTGCGCATGCGGTTTGCACCCATGGCGTGCCAAGCTTCACCTAACATGGCGCCAAACATTAGCTTCGCTCCGATGCTAAAACCGCATGCAGGCTATCATGCTCAATAACACCATCCCGAAAACGAATTTGACGCTTGGCGTGCTCGGCAATGTCGTTTTCATGCGTCACTAACACAATTGAAATACCTTCCTGATTCAAGGCATCAAACAGCGCCATAATCTCTTCGCTGGTTTTGCTATCTAGATTACCGGTTGGCTCATCTGCCAGAATCAGCCGCGGGCTGTTCACCAGTGCACGTGCAATTGCCACGCGCTGTTGCTGACCGCCAGATATTTGGCTAGGGCGTGAATTTAAATAGTTACCCAAACCCACTTTATTAAGCACTTGCGCCGCTTTTTCATGACGAATATGTTTGTCGATGCCTGAATACACCAAGGGCAAGGCCACGTTATCAAGCAAACTAGAGCGCGCCAGCAGATTAAACCCTTGAAACACAAAGCCTATGGTTTTATTTCTCAGCTTTGCCAGGGCGTTGTTTTCCAACTCAGCCACGGCATAACTATCTAAATAATATTCTCCAGAAGTTGGCTTATCTAAACAACCTAGAATATTCATAAATGTGGACTTACCTGAACCAGATGGCCCCATAATCGCCACATACTCACCATGCGCGATGCTGAGGTTCACATCTTTCAGCACCGGGAAAGCCCCAGCTGCAGTCTGATAATCTTTATACAAATGGCGCACTTCTATCATCGGCTTCATCGCAACATCTGCCAGTTAAAACATTCTTGGCGCGCGCATACTATTGCCAGACTTTTCGTCGGCCTGCGCAGCGCCAATAATGACTTGATCACCCGCTTGCAATTGTTGCGCGATAATCTCGGTAAACTTGCCATCAGTAATACCTACTTTCACTTCGCGCATTTGTGGCTTGCCATTCTCTAAAACAAACACCTTGCCACGTCCAAACGAGTCTGTAAGTTGCTTGTCTACTGCCTGTTTTTTGCCCGCGCCGCGCTTTGCTTCACCATTTTTGCCCGCGCCACCATTGTCAGTTACTTCAGCATCATCCAGCTTAGGCTTAAAGCGCAACGCAGCGTTGGGAACCAGCAACACATTGTCATGCTTGGCAAACACGATACTCACATAAGCCGTCATACCCGGTAGCAAAATCTGCTGCGGATTATCTACTGAAATCACCACGTTATAAGAAACCACATTTGAAGTCGTCACCGGATTCAGGCGGATTTGCTTGACCATGCCTTCAAAATTTAAATTGGGAAATGCATCTACGCTAAATTTTGCCAGTTGCCCGACTTTAATATTGCCGATATCTGCTTCGGCAAAACTGGTATCAATCTGCATCTTGGATAAATCCTGCGCAATTTTAATCAGCGTAGGCGTTTGAAAACTGGCTGCAACGGTTTGGCCGATGTCAATTTGGCGATCAATTACAATGCCTGACACTGGCGAACGAATGATGGAATAAGACAAGTTGGTTTTATCACGCTGCAACTGCGCACGTGTAGTGGCAAGTTGTGCTTGTGCAGACTTTAGCGCTTGCACTGACTGATCAAGCTCCTGCCTTGAAACGTATTCCTGCACGAATAAAGAACGAATTCTAGCTTCGTTCGCTTTTGCTAATTCAACAGAGGCTTCGGCATTACGTACATTACCTTGAGATTGTGCAATTTGCGCCGTAAACAAGGCGTCATCCAGCTCGAGTAGCACCTGCCCTTTTTCGACTTTATCGTTAAAATCTACATACAACTTGCTCACGCGACCTGACACTTGCGTACCCACACTGACTAAAGTGACTGGGTTAATGGTACCGTTAGCTGAAACCGCTTGCTCAATATCGCCTTGGCTCACTTCAGCAAACTTGTACAAATCTTCAGGCCGCTGCTGATGTTTGGCTTGATAAAAATAATAAGCGCCTGCCAATAATGCCAAAACAATCAATCCCAAAATGCTATTTTTTATACTTTTTTTCATGGTGTAGTTTCGCTTAAATTCTGATTGCCATCCGGTAGTGACTGAATCATCACACTATCTAAGGTGCCAATAGCTTGCGCTAATGAAGCGCGTGCAATGTTGCGGTTTAAGTAGGCTTGAATACGCTGCTGGTTGGCGCTGGCCAAGGCGTTTTGGGCGTTGAGATTATCAATGATATTTCCCACCCCTGCTTTATAGCGGCCTAGTGCAACGCGCGCTGACTCGGTGGCGCTTTTTACCAGCACTTCAGCAGATTGTATGGTTTCATGCGCGGTTCGCAGGCGCTGGAACGCGGACCAAACATCTAGAGAAATTTGCAGTTTTAAACGGTCACGCTGCGCTTCTCTCACCTGCGCGGTTGCTTCAGCAGCTCGGATTCTATAGGTAGGCGCGTAGCCCGCAAAAATAGGGACGCTGACAGTTACGCCTAAAGTGGAAGTGTTACTTGAAGTTAAACTGCTGCCGTCAGAAAAACTGTTAGACAAACCTAGGCTTACCGTAGGTTTAGCAGCCGCTTGGCTGGCTGCAATATTGGCTTTTGCCGCACTAAGTTGGGCTTCACTTGCTAACAAATCGGGGCGGCGCACGCGTGCATATTCAATCAGCTGCGCAATATCTTGTTCAATTTCGCTGGTATTTGAAGGTGAGTTACTGGTTGCAATTAAAGTCACTGGCGTACTGGCATTCAAACCCATCACATTGGCTAAAACACCATAGTCTGTTTTCAGCTGACCTTCTGCCGTGATACGTCTTAACACTGCCTGTGCATAGGCAGTTTCTGCCTGCAATTTATCAGCTGGCGTAGATACACCCGCTTTATATCTGGCTTCAGCCGCTTTAAAGCTTTCCAGATTAAAACTTTCGGCCTCTTTGCTCGCGGCAAGCGCGGCAATATCGGTTTGCACTTGATAATAAGCACTGATTGCCGCCAATAGCACATTTTGCACCACAGCATTTTGTGTAGCACTTACCGCTTGCAACAACTGGCGTGCATTTTCTAAATTCGCCGCACGATTGCCGAAGTCATACAGCAGATAGGAAGCCGCCAGATTGTTGCCTAAATTACTAAACTCGCGTCCACGTGTCACCGAGCTTGGGTTGGCAAGGTTTTCGTTAAAACTGCTGGTATTGTTCAAACTAGGTAAAAATGCTGATTTAGCAATCCCCAACTGCGCAGCTTGTACCTTGGCATTGGCATAAGCTTCGTATGTTTGTGGGTTATTGCAAAGCGCGGCCTCCGCCACCTCAGATAGGCTGAGCGCCTGATTGTATTGGATATCTGCGCAGGTTAAGCCTGATAGCGCTGGTTGAAAGCCAGCGCCATAAACCTGTGGAGGTAATTCAAGTTTTGTAGCCAGAGGGTCATCTTCTGCATACCAGATTGAACTGGCTGCCATCGCTTGCGCCGAAAGCAACAAAGCGATATGGAATAAAACTAATGAGCGTAATTTAGACAGCATTGCGATATGTTTAAAATGGATTTTGTATGAATGACTGTTGCCTAACGAACCAAGCGATTAATCGGATTACCTAGCTTAAAAATATTAACAGTTAATTACGTCTGTTCCATGAATTGTTTTACGTAAACAATTTAATTTATCTAACCAATGTGTCAAGTACGTTTATCTTGCAAGAGACAAGCCTAGGCGTAATTGCAAATCTTTATAGCGATCGTAATCAATGAGCGTTTCGCCATAACCATCAAACAACTGCAAATGTATAAATGTGCCGGTACGTCCGAATAACTTATCACTGATGGGGTAAGACAAATCAAGCTGACCAGAAGAATAACCGCCACTTCCTTGACGATATAGTGCGGTCAAAATTGCACCATCTTCGCGGCCATAGCGTGCCTGCCAGTCTACATAGCCACGGTAGCGGTGAATATCCGAATTGTCTGACTTTTCCAGATAATGATAAAGCTTGGGCGAAAGTGTAAGCCTTCTCCCATTGGCTAAATCTACGTGCCATGTCGGCCGCACAAATGCAATATTAATCGAGCGTGAATCGGCGCCATCGCGGCCGTTAGATTCATGTTCCAACCCAAGTCGCCACTCGGCTGGATGGATGTCATGTCCGCTACCTAGCCATTTGTAGTACAAACTGGGGCGGTAACTGGTGTCTTTAAACGGACTAGAATCAGCGCCGATATCCCATAAAGTAGTCTGCGTATATCCAAAATAAAGGTTACTCAAAGCCGGGAAATATTGTGCCACTCTGGCGCCAGGATCAAACGGTCGATATTTAAAACTGAGCTGAAATCTGGAGTCTACATCACGCTCTGAATTGGACCCAACTATAAAATACATGGGCTCATTGACCGTCAATGGCGGCTCATCTTCAGGTTTAGCAAGCACAACCAGAGGCTTACCTGCCTGCTCAGGCGTGATATTTAACAATGGGGATTTGCTTGCCGCAATCTCCAATGGGGCAATATCATTAGTGCTTGCGGCCAGTAATAAAATACGATTTGACGCGTCATTTAGCAACTGTGCACGAATGACGCCGGATAAATTCACTTTTGAAACACCACGATAAGTTCGCCTAGCGGCTCCCTGTTCAGTATTGATGCGTTGTAAAGTGACAACTTCATCCGTACCACCCGCGGCGAGGTTCAATTGCAATTGCTCAGGCCAGTGTTGTATATGCTCAGGTTTAATCACGTCTAAATTAAAGGCCTGTCCAGCGGTCATGGATTCTGTTTGCGCCGCGATAATCCAATTTTGCTGCGCCTGTAACGATGGTGACACAAGCAATGTGATTAACAATAAACAAACGTAGCGTAAAGTCATTTGAAATCTTTCAGAAGCTAACGTGATGAATTAACGAAACAAAAATTGAGGTGCTACGAGCCAGCGCTAAGCCACGAGCTTAGCGTAGCGCGATGACCGATGGCAATCTGGTTTTTTGAATATAGCGACTTTATGCAGCTATAGTTTCTGCATAGCCAACATTGCAGCGCCCACCATACCCGCTTGATCGCCCATCTGCGTGACATGTACATGCACCTTACCACGTAACACTGGAATTAAATCTGCATTGAGTTGCTCAGAAAAAGCGGTTTGCATTAGAGGCCAGCCAGCACTCATGCCGCCGCCAATCAAAATGTCCGTGACATCAATCACTTTAATAATATGTGCCAGCGCCTGCGCGAGTGAACGCCCTGCAAGATCATAGGCTGCTATCGCGTGTGCATCACCAGTTTGGGCACGACGGGCAATTTCTGCTGCCGTACAAAGCTCGTGTGTCGCCAACTGATAGCTGATGGCAACACCGCTCGCAGATGCATACTGTTCCATACAACCGTGGTTACCACAGCCGCATATACGTCCGTTCGCTTGCGTGATGATGTGCCCTACTTCCATGGCTACACCATTTTGCCCCTGAAACGGCTGTTGATTCAAAATCAAGCCACCGCCTACCCCTGTTCCTAAGCCGAGATAAATTAAATGCTGGCGCTTGTCCGCCAAGGCGATAAATTCACCGTATGCAGCAGCTAAGGCATCGTTTTCGGTAATCACCGGCAAGCCAAGCAAAGCGTTTAAGTCTTGAGATAAATCAACATTACGCAAACCGGGCAAATTAGGTGACTGTGCGATGGTTTGTGTATGCGGATCAATAAAACCGGGGAAACCTATGCCAACTGCCAGCACTTGCGGATATTTAGTGCGCACTGAGGTAATTGCATCATTTAGTGTGGCAAGAATTTTTTGCCAAGCTTGTTGCGGTGGATGTGTTTTGCATAAGCCAGAAAAATCGGCATGAAAGCGTATTTCTTCCAATAACTTTGGCTTGGCATTTTTACCTACGCCGCTTTCGATCACACCCAGCCGCAGGTTGGTGCCGCCGATATCAATGCCAATCAACATCGCCATGGCTTAGGTCTTTGCCAAGGCAGCGCGATTGGTCGCTTTAATCAAAGACGAAAAAAACACATTGTGCGCTTGCGTCAGCTGTTGCCAATTAAAACGCCAATGCCAGTTTCCACTAGAAGTACCCGGCGTGTTCATGCGGTGACTGCCGTCTAGCTCCAATATGTCTTGCATAGGAATAATCGCTAAATCGGCTTCGGATTGCAGCGCCATTTCAATGAGCTTTTTCAACACTTCAGCATGCTCAGCATCTTCAGCATCCAAATGTTGATATTCCAAGTGTTTATACAAGTGCCCACGCTGGTTCTCGTCCATGCTGCTATGCCAACCGATGGTAGTATCGTTATCGTGTGTACCGGTATACACCACGCTATTAGCATCAATGTTGTGTGGCAAATAAGGATTATCTTGCTCACCGCTAAAAGCAAACTGCAATATCTTCATGCCGGGTAAATTGTATTTCACGCGTAACGCTTCAACTTCTGGGGTAATAATGCCTAAGTCTTCTGCCACCAATCTTAGATTCGGCAGAGCTTGCTTAATAGCCGCGAGTAATGCATCGCCTGGAGCGGGCGCCCATTGCCCATTCATCGCGGTTTCTTCTGTGGCGGGAATTTCCCAAGCGGCTTCTAAACCACGGAAATGATCAATACGCACAATATCAAATAACTCACTTTGCGTGGTCATGCGCGAAATCCACCAACGAAACCCATCAGCCGCCATGCAATTCCAGTTGTAGTGCGGGTTACCCCAACGCTGACCTGTAGCGGAAAAATAATCCGGTGGCACACCGGCTACCACTGTCATGTTTTGATTGGAATCCAGCTTGAACATTTTAGGCTGCGCCCAAACATCGGCACTGTCGTAGGCAACGAAAATCGGAATATCGCCAAACATCTCGATATTCTTTTGATTGGCATATTGTTTTAATGCCATCCACTGCGTAAAAAACACGTACTGCGTGAATTTAATCACGGCAATTTCTCTTGCCAGCTCTTCACGCGCTTTTTTTAGCGTGGGAATATGACGTTTTTTATATTTCTCCGGCCACTGGTTCCAGCCTGCATCGTT
>NCHI01000192.1 GCA_002281815.1 Methylotenera sp. 24-45-7 | reverse complement strand
TATCCTCATTCAGGATGTTTCCTGCAATCCGAACACTGAATACGTCTCCAAGACCCTGGTCAAAAATCAGTTCTGCCGATGTCCTTGAATCGATGCAGCTCAAAATAACTGCGAACGGGTGTTGCCCATCTGAGGTTTCATTGGCCTGCTGTAATAGATTCCTGTTTACTTTGAGGTTATTTACAAAGCGTTTATTACCTTCTATCAATAGCTCCAATGCCTGAGCTGGCGAAATGGCTTGCTGTAATTCTTTAGTTAATGTTTTCATATTTTTTTAGCTTGTAAGTTGTGGTTCTATAAAATTGACTGTTTCGACTTGTATATTTTTGGTTTTTGCGTTTGTCCGAAAGTTAATGATCAGCTCAATAACATCGTGTGCTATTGATTTGGATCGTGTGCAATCAATAATCACCTTTGAGTTTTCAGGAATTTCATCCAGGGCTTTCAGAACACTTGCTTTATTAAAGAAGGAAACCTCTTCTGCCAGTTCCATATGATATACCTGAATTCCATCCGCTTTATTCAAGCTTGTTTTTAAATGATGTGAATTCCGGTAACTGTGTTTTAAGGTGTAGAATATACCAAATAGCATTCCTATTGTAATTCCCATCAGTAGATCGGTTAAGAGAATTGCAATTATCGTTGCCATGAATGGTATGAATTGTTCCCAGCCCAAGCGGTACATCTGTTTGAATAGTTCTGGTTTAGCGAGCTTATATCCTACCATGATTAATATAGCGGCGAGACTTGCCAATGGAATCATATTTAATAAACCCGCAATGGTCAATGCACTTATCAGGAGAAAAACGCCATGAAGAATTGCCGACATTTTTGTCTTTCCTCCAAAAGAGATGTTTGCAGAACTGCGTACGATTACTTGTGTAATAGGTAATCCCCCAATTAATCCTGACACGATGTTCCCTATTCCCTGAGCTTTTAGCTCCCTGTTTGTAGGTGTTACCCTTTTATCAGGATCCAGTTTATCGGTAGCCTCAACACAAAGCAGAGTTTCAAGGCTCGCTACTATTGCTAATACAACGGCGATTTTGTAAACCTCCGGATTGCTGAGTTGTGTGAAATCGGGCATTGTAAATTGGGTGAAGAAATCTGCAAGATTTTGTGCTACAGGAAGTTGTACCACCTGATCGCTAGCAAGTGTAAAGTTCAGCATTCCATTTTGGAACATGTAGTTCATCACAATACCAAGAAATACTACTACAATTGGACCCTGTATCAATTGAAAGATCTTATGCTTTTTCGTTAACACTGTATCCCATAAAATCAGGATCGCAATAGAAATGACAGCTATTAACACTGCTCCCGGTGTTACCAGTTCAAAAGCTTTGCTGATAGCAGAGAAAGTATTCTCTCCATCTGCCTGTAAAAATGCGTCATCTCCTTCTGCATCTTTGTCGTATCCCAAAGCATGCGGGATTTGTTTAAGAATGATTAGTAAACCAATACCGGTAAGCATTCCCTTGATAACAGAAGTCGGAAAGAAATAAGCAATGAAACCTGCTTTTGCA
>NCHI01000191.1 GCA_002281815.1 Methylotenera sp. 24-45-7 | reverse complement strand
GTAGCGCAGAGTATTTGCGTTATTTAAGCAAAGAAATTGACCTGCATGTCCAACATTTAGGCATGGGACAAAGTATTACGCAATTGCATTTAGGTGGAGGATCCCCTACTTTCTTCACTGATGATGAACTTAGCGAACTGATGGAAATGATCAGAAAAAACTTTGATCTTGCACCCCATGGTGAGTACTCTATTGAAATTGACCCACGTACTGTCGATGAAAACCGTCTGAAACATATTGCCAAACTGGGTTTTAATCGCTTAAGTTTTGGCGTGCAGGATTTTGATCCAGAAGTACAAAAAGCAGTTCACAGAGTGCAGCCAGCGGAGCAAGTATTTTCATTAGTTGAAGCCGCGCGTGCTATGGAGTTTGATTCTGTTAATGTCGACCTCATCTATGGCTTACCCAAACAAACTTCTGCATCTTTCAAGGAAACATTGTCACAAGTAGTAAAACTGAAACCAGAAAGAATAGCCTTATACGCATACGCACATCTGCCAGAAAGATTTAAACCACAAAGAAGAATTGATAGTTATGAGTTGCCCAGTGGCTCAGACAAAATAGCGATGCTATCCAATGCAATATCCACATTTATTGATGCCGGCTATGTGTATGTGGGCATGGATCACTTCGCATTGCCCACCGATGCATTAGCTATTGCCAAACGCCAGGGCAGGTTGCATCGAAATTTTCAGGGCTACAGTACGCAACCTGACTGCGACCTGATAGGTCTTGGGGTGTCATCAATAGGCCGCATTGGTGCAACTTATAGCCAAAATGCAAAAACCTTGGAGGAGTATTATGACTTTCTTGATCAAAGTCGCTTCCCGGTGGTACGTGGGCTCGCGTTATCACGTGATGATTTGGTTCGCCGCGCTGTCATCATGGCGCTAATGTGTCAGGGCGCACTGCAATACGAATCCATTGAACTGGCTTATCTAATAGACTTCAAAGTCTACTTTGCAAAAGAGCTTGAAGTGCTGAAAGAATTAGAAAACTCAGGTATCGTAATAATTGATAAAAACGGCATACAAGTCACTGATTTTGGGTGGTTTTTCGTACGTGCTGTTGCCATGCAATTTGACCGCTATTTACAGACTGACCGCAATCGCGCTCGCTTCTCCAAAATCATCTAATCAAACAATCAAGCGATTACTAAAGGCCTTGTCAGTATTTTCTGCAGAGGCCTTTTGTATTTATTCAGACAGCATATTTTTAAACCAGAACTTAAGAAGCTTGAAAATAAAAAAAACCCCTGTAAACAGGGGCAAAAGTGGAGCACAACTCTTTTTAATCTACTGCGATTGAATTTATTCCAGCAGTATTAGAATTTTTTACCAATGCCTAGACCAAACACCCATGGATTGATTTCCAAACTATCAATTTTTGTCCATGCATTACCAGCAAGAGGATTTCTCAATTTAACGTCAGTATCTAAATCAATATATTTAACGTCAGCATTAATTAACCAGCCATCTTTCAAATTGATATCTACACCGGCTTGCAAAGCATAACCCCAGCTATCAC
>NCHI01000040.1 GCA_002281815.1 Methylotenera sp. 24-45-7 | reverse complement strand
ACGCAATTTCGCTGGCGGAGAAATCACAACGCTTTGTTTCACGTGTGATGCAAAATCTAGCCACCGCTGTATTTTTGCCGTTTTAACAGCCTAAATCTCAAGCCCGTATAAAGCTTATTCTGAGCCAGCTTGGCTTGCAGCTTCAGCACGTTCTTCTGCGCTTTTTTCAGCCAGGGCGGCAGCCTCTTGAGCTGCATCTAAGGTGTTGGTTTTGAGTTCTTCAGCAGCCTGCCTGCCTAGTTCTGCCGATTCTTGTTGTGCTTTTTCACATGCAGCTAACCCGGTCACCAGGATTAAACTCAGTAATACTATTCTAATAAAACGCATATTTTCTCCCACATAAATCCAAGCTGCCAAAACGTTAAGGCCATCTTTCGATGGCCTTAATTGATTGCTACAACAATACTTTTTCTATGCCGCCATTGTTGGCTTTTTGCACATAATCTTCCATCCAGTTTTCACCGAGAATATGTTTCGCCATTTCAACCACAATATAGTCAGCCTCAATGCCTGTGTCTTCACCGTAACGTGACAAGCCTTGCAAACAGCTTGGGCATGAGGTGAGAATTTTCACTTTCTCTTCCGGTGCCCCTACGGTTAAGCCCATTTTAGCCATGCCGCTTTCAAGCTCTTCTTGTTTGCGGAATTTAACTTGCGTTGCAATATCCGGACGCGCTACTGCAAAAGTACCGCTCTCGCCACAGCAACGGTCATTCAACTGCACGTCTTGACCCATCAGCGTATTAGTCACTTCCAATGGTTTGTAGGTTTTCATTGGTGTATGGCAAGGATCATGATACATATAACGTGTGCCAGTCACGCCTTGCAAGCGCATGTCTTTTTCCATCAAGTACTCATGAATATCCAGCAAACGACAGCCGGGGAATATTTTCTCAAACTCGTATTTCTGCAACTGATCCATACACGTACCGCAAGACACAATCACAGTTTTGATATCTAAGTAATTCAAGGTATTCGCCACACGATGGAACAACACACGGTTATCGGCGGTGATTTCCTGACCTTTATCATGGTTACCTGCCGAAGTTTGCGGATAGCCACAACACAAATAACCTGGTGGTAATACTGTAATGGCACCTACTTCGTACAACATGGCCTGTGTTGCCAAACCTACATTTGAAAACAAACGCTCCGAACCACAACCCGGGAAATAAAACACGGCTTCTGAATCTTCAGTGACCTTGAGCGGATCACGAATCACCGGAATCATATGGTCGTCTTCCACACCTAGCATGGCACGTGAGGTTTTAGACTGCATTTTTTTAGGCATCGGGCGATTAATGAAATGAATCACCTGCGCTTTGATATCTGCCTTGCCCACAGTTGCTGGCGGTTGTTTTTTGTCACGCAGCAAACCAAAGCGTTTGGCCAATGTGTGCGCCAAATTCTGTGCTTTATAACCCCAATCTATCATCACCGTACGTAGCAATTTAATGGTCGCCGGGTCTTTAGCGTTTAAGAACGCCATGCCCACGGCAGTGCCTGGATTAAATTGCTTTTTACCCTGCTCACGCAGGAAGTTACGCATTTTGATAGAGACATCACCGAAGTCGATATCGACCGGACATGGTTTTTCGCAGCGATGGCAAACCGTACAATGGTCAGCCACATCGTTAAACTCATCAAAGTGTTTAATCGAAATACCGCGACGCGTCTGCTCTTCGTATAAAAACGCTTCAATGAGCAGTGAAGTGCCTAAAATTTTGTTACGTGGTGAGTACAGCAGATTAGCGCGTGGCACATGGGTGCTACACACTGGTTTACACTTGCCGCAACGTAAACAGTCACTGATGTCATCCGCAATTTCACCGATGGCGGATTGCTCCATAATGATGGACTCTTGCTCCAGCAAGCCAAAGCTTGGTGTGTATGCGTTGTCTAAACCAGAACCTGCCAGCAACTTGCCTTTATTAAAGTGACCATTCGGGTCTACTTTATTTTTATAACTAGTAAAGCTATCAATGGTGGACTGATCCAAAAACTCCATCTTAGTAATGCCAATACCATGTTCACCTGAAATTACGCCATTCAGGCTACGTGCCAGCGCCATCACTCGCGCTACCGCGGCATGCGCATCTTGCATCATGCCATAATCGTCAGAGTTCACCGGAATATTGGTGTGTACGTTGCCGTCACCCGCATGCATGTGCAATGCTACAAATACGCGGCTTTTCAGCACTTGTTTGTGGATTTCATCGCAACGCTCAAGAATTTTTTGATATTCACGGCCGGCAAATATGTCGGCCATTGGGCGTTTCAGTTCACGTTTCCATGAGATGCGTAAATCATAGGACTGCACGGCGCGGAATACATTTTCATATTCGGCATGTGCAGCAGCAGCTTCGCCCAATACTGACACTGGTGAATCCAGATGCTGCAATATAAAGCTCCAGCGCTGGCGCAATTCTGCAATCAAATGCAGCGCCATTTGCTGTTTGCTTTTCACCATATTGGCATCCACATTACCTTCTTCATCACGCTGCAAAGGTAAATCGCCCTGCATGAACGCTTCAATCGCATCCAGCAGTTTGAGTTTGTTGTGGATAGACAAATCAATATTGATGCGCTCGATACCGTCTGAATAATCACCTAAACGTGGCAATGGAATCACTACATCTTCGTTGATTTTAAAGGCATTGGTGTGTTTAGCAATCGCCGCCGTACGCGCACGATCCAGCCAGAACTTTTTACGCGCCTCACCTGAAACCGCAATAAAACCCTCGCCATTACGCGCGTTACACATGCGCACCATGCTTGACGCCACTTCGCCGACTGCATTTTCATCGTCAGAGGCAATGTCGGCAATTAATACCATTTTCGGACGCTGCTGACGCGCAGCTTTAGTCGCATAGCCTACTGCCTTGATATAGCGTTCATCCATGTGCTCCAAGCCGGCCATAATAACTGCTGGGGTTTGCTTAGCTGTAGCATCTAAATAATCTTTAATTTCCACAATCGCGGGTACCGCATGCGACACATTGCCGAAGAATTCCAAAGCAATGGTGCGCACATGCTTAGGCATGCGATGCAAAATGAAAGTGGCACTGGTAATTAAACCATCACAGCCTTCTTTTTGAATACCGGGCAAGCCAGACAAAAACTTATCAGTAACGTCTTTGCCCAAACCCACTTTGCGGAAACTAGGGCCTGGGATTTCCAGAATCTGCGGCTCGGCTAGGAGCGTTTTCATATCTTCACTGTAACGGCTGATTTTAAAGCGCGCCATCTCAATGTCGTGAATTTTGCCTAGATTATGATCCAGACGCTCTACTTCCATCCAGTCGCCGTCTGGGGTCACCATGCGCCATGAGGCAAGGTTATCTAATGCCGTGCCCCACAATACAGCTTTTTTACCGCCTGCATTCATGGCCACGTTACCGCCAATACAGCAAGCGTCAGCACTAGTTGGATCACATGCAAACTCTAAACCGGCTTCAGTGGCCGCTTCCATCGCACGGCGCGTCACCACACCGGCACCACATTCAATAGTAGCCACTTGACGTGCCACACCCGGCAAGGTGCGCATTTGCACGCCGGTATGCTGATCTAGTTTTTCAGTATTAATCACTGCGGACAAAGGCGTAAGTGGAATCGCACCGCCGGTATAACCAGTACCGCCGCCTCGCGGAATAATGGTTAAGCCAAGCTCGATACATGCACGCACCATGGCGGCAATCTCTTTTTCAGTATCTGGTGTGAGCACCAAAAACGGATATTCAACACGCCAGTCGGTAGCGTCAGTCACGTGTGACACTCGAGACAAGCCATCAAACTTGATATTATCTTTACGGGTGATTTTTGCTAATTTAGCGAATGCTTTTTTACGCAAGCTGGCTGTTTGCTTAAATTCGTTTTCAAAACGGGTCACCGCATGGCGCGCGGCAGCCACTAGTTTCATGACTTTATCGTTACCTGCGCTACGCTCATCAATGGCAGCAATGCGATGATGCAAAGCATCTACCAAAGCTTTACGTCGTTTGGGGTTTTCTAATAAATCATCTTGCAAATACGGGTTACGTGTCACCACCCATAAGTCACCCAGCACTTCAAACAACATACGCGCAGATCGACCGGTTTTACGCACACCGCGCAGTTCATTTAAAATGCCCCAGATTTCTTCGCCAAGAAACCGAATCACAATTTCGCGGTCAGAAAATGAGGTGTAGTTGTAAGGAATTTCGCGCAAACGCGCGGCAGGTTTGTGTTCTGCGTTAAGGATAGTGCTAGATATTGGTGCGTTCATTTAAGTATGAAAATAGCTTTGCTATTAAAACGTTATTGTAACATGCCCATCACCTGCAAATAAGCGCGAGCTGCTCATGGTTATTAGTGTGTAGCAATATAAATAAATTCATTATTAATTCAACAATTACTCTAGACGAAAACATTGAAAACGTTACACTGCCATTATGAATAGTTTATTAAAAAAATCCTTGCTGCCCGTTATTGTGGTCGCACTCATTGCTTTTGTTGCACTGCAACTCAACAACAAACCCACTGCGCCTGAAATTACTTTTACCACCATCGATGGCAAACAAATTAGCATGGCGTCGCTGCAAAACAAAGTGGTGCTGGTTAACTTCTGGGCAACCGATTGCCCAGGTTGCATTAAAGAAATGCCAGAATTAATCAATACCTATAACGAGTATCGTCAACAAGGTTTTGAAATAATTGCAGTCGCTATGCCTTACGACCCGATTTCCCAAGTAATCAATTACAGCAAATCTCAAGCTTTGCCATTTCCAGTCACTCATGACAACAACGCTGAAATCGTTGCCAAATTTGGTCAAGTGAGTCTTACACCAACTGCTTTTATTTATAACAAGCAGGGGCAGCTACTGCAAAAAACCATAGGTGAGCTCGACTTTAATGCCCTTAAAAAACTACTCAACAAAGAACTGAGCGTGTAATGCTTTGGATTAAATCTCTACATATTATTTTTGTGACCAGCTGGTTCGCCGGTTTGTTTTACTTACCCAGATTGTTTGTGAACCATGCCATGGAAACTAACAACCCCGAGACTTCAGCGCGCCTGAAACTCATGGAAAGAAAACTTTATCGATTCATGCTGCCATTGGCAGTGCTGGCGCTAGGGTTCGGAGTTTGGCTATGGGTTGGTTATGGCATCAGCGGTGGTTGGATGCATGCCAAATTAACTTTGGTTGCCATACTCATCGCTTACCACTGGTATTGCGGCAAACTACTGCAAGATTTCAGCCTAGACAAAAATAAGCACAGCCATGTTTGGTATCGCTGGTTTAACGAAGTGCCGGTGCTCGTGCTTACAGCAGTGGTCATTTTGGTTGTGGTTAAACCTTTTTAAGCATAGCGCAGACGCAATTCAAATGGATATATTCAACTCACCTTGGCTGATTAACATGCTGGCAAAATCCAGTACCACGCCACACGGCCGATTATTGAGCTTGTTTGACATCTTGGATGATTGGCTGCTCGCGCCTAACGTACAAAAAAGCACCGAATTCCAACACAATCCCAGCCCGATATTAGTGAGCTACTGCACCGAACAAGCAAAATCTCTAGGTGCTGAAAACCCCATCATATTGGCAGAACATATTGTGCTAATTGCTCACAGCGCTGCTTTACAGGCGATTGAACATCCGGGTAGCAATAGTCTGATGCATGCAAAAAAAGCGGCTAGTGCGCTGATTCAGGCGCAAACACAAAAAGCTGACTTTTACACCAAACTCAAGCAGCAGCGGCCAATGCGCTACGGCATTGCAGCCAGTATATTGGTCATCATTGGTGCTGGTGCAATTTGGCTGCCCACATTGCTGCAAACAGCGATACCTGGCAGCTACATCGCGCAGCACAACGCCCCTATTAAAGTCACCGCCAATGCCATCGCGCAAAGCAAAGCGCTCACTGCCATAGATGCCTCTAAAATGTATGCAAAATACGAACAAATGCGTTCAGGCACTTGCCAATTTCCTGAAGCGTTACAGATACCGGATAAACATAAATCGGTTTATTTGGAAAATGTAGTGGGTGGCAAGCTCCCCGCTGATTTGGATGATCTGGCGATAGCAAACTTCTACCTTGAAAAGGTGCGTTGCAACTTCACGCCTATGTTGATGGCAACTTCAAAATAAGCCGATTAATCTGGCATTAAAATAGTTGTTGCATAATAAGTATACCGATTAGTATAATCAGTCGTATGTCAGTTTTACGTGAAAAAATTCTTAATACCGCAAGTGTGCTGTTTCAGACACAAGGTATTAACTCGACCGGCGTGGACACTATCGTAGCTGAAGCCGGCACCACCAAAATGACGCTGTACAAATATTTCAATAGCAAAGAGCTACTGATTCTTGAAGTGTTAAAGCAAGGTCATCAGGATTTTCAAACCTGGCTCAATGATAAACTCAGCGCTAACAGCAAAGTCCCCAGCGAAAAACTACAAAAGCTTTTTGACTATATCGAAGAGTGGCTTACCTCTCCTGACTTTCACGGTATTGGATTCATTAAGGCCTCTGCCGAGTTTCCTAGAGAAGATAGCGCTGTGCATCAATTATCAACCAGACAATCTTTGCAGTTTAGAGAATACATTCAGCACTTGGCGACTGAAGCCAATATTAAAGATGCAGAAGGTTTAGCGTTACAACTTTCACTGCTATTTAAAGGTGCTGCACAAGCCGAGCAAATGCAACGCGGCTCTGATGCGATTAAATATGCAAAAAAAGCTGCAAAAATTCTCATTGATGGCGCACTGAAAAACTAATCCACATCTGCTGGTTACCTATAGTCTTTTCATCAAGTGCATCGCTTTACACTTGCCCTCACACACCAATCCCCATGATAATAGCTGTTTTAAATGAATAGCTTATTCTCATGCACACTCTCATCTGCGGTTCTCTAGCGTTTGACACCATTATGGTGTTTCAAGATCAATTCAAAAACCACATCCTGCCCGACAAAATTCACAAACTTAGCGTTGCGTTTTATGTGCCGGAGATGCGTAGAGAATTTGGCGGCACCGCTGGCAATATTGCTTACAACTTACAACTACTGGATGGTAATCCGCTGATTATGGCTACAGCCGGTGAAGATTTTTCACCTTATGCGCAATGGCTTACTAAACATCAACTGAACACTACCCACATTAAAATTGTGCCCGACACCTTTACCGCGCAAGCCTACATCACCACTGATATTGACGATAACCAGATTACCGCATTTCACCCGGGCGCAATGACACAGTCGCATCAAAACAGCGTCAATGAAGCGATTAACGTGAGCTTGGCGATTATTGCGCCGGACGGTCGTGACGGCATGTTCCAACATGCGCGTGAATGTTTCGAGGCTGGCATTCCTTTTATGTTTGACCCTGGTCAAGGCTTGCCGATGTTTAATGGTGAAGAATTGCTCTACTTCATAGAAATGGCCGATTACTTGGCGGTTAACGACTATGAATCGCAAATTATTCAAGATAAAACTGGTTTGTCGTTAGAAGAATTAGCGCAAAAAGTAACAGCACTCATCGTGACTTTAGGGGCTAGCGGTTCACATATTTATGCGGATGGTCAACGCTATGAAATTCCATGCGTTCAAGCACAGCAGATAGTTGACCCAACAGGTTGCGGTGACGCATATCGCGCTGGTCTGCTTTATGGCATTGCACATGGTTGGGATTGGCCAACTTGCGGCAGACTTGCTTCAACCATGGGGTCGATTAAAATTGGCAGCCGTGGCGGACAAAACCATAAACCTACGCGAGATGATATTGAAGCCATTTATACACAAGCTTTATTGAGTGAAGTGGTTGCCAAAGAGGCGATTTAACGTAAAACTGAATTATTTAAAACTGTTCATAACACTATCTATCGGCGTTTTAATCACAAAGGAAACTCTGTCATGCGTATTTATAACTTAATCTCATTAATTTTATTGAGTGCTTTTTTAGCAGCCTGTGCCAGCTCAAATTCTGGCAGCGTTTATAGCCGTGACGAAGCGCGCAAAGTACAAACCGTGAAAACCGGAGTCATTGAAAGCGTGCGCGAAGTGAAGCTTGAAGGCACTAAATCACCAGTGGGCACTGTGGCTGGTGGCGCTGTCGGTGGTATTGCGGGTAGCTCAGTGGGTGGTGATGGTAAAAGTGGCATTGTAGGCGCGGTAATCGGTGCGGTGGTCGGCGGTATTGCAGGCTCTATGGCTGAAGAAGGCTTTACGCGCAAAGACGCCTATGAGATTACCGTAAAACTCGATGGCGGCGGCTTAATTGCCATTGTGCAAGAAGCTGATGAAGTGTTTAAAGCCGGTGAAAAAGTACGCATTATTGAAAGTGGTGGCGTTTCTCGCGTGTCACACTAAACTTTAAAAACGCTTTAGAACTCACAAAACGCCATCTTAACCGATGGCGTTTTTTATTTTCATAGCGCTTGCATGCGCAGTTAAGTGTCAACAAAAAGTCACTATTTCGTCATGAATTCTTCATATGGGATGTTTAAAGTTTGCATCACAAAAAAGGAGAATCAATCATGAGTAATCTGATGCTTAGCAGAGAAATAGCATTATCCGAAGATGACAAGAATTTAAAACGCGAACTAGCCACACCGAGAAAACTATATGTCAGCCTTGCACGTACGCAAGCCGAAATAGAAGAGGCGCAGCGCTTACGTTACAAAGTATTTGCTGAAGAAATGGGCGCACAGCTGTCTGGTACTGGTGGTTTGGATATAGACGGTTTTGACCAGTTTTGCGACCATTTAATTGTACGCGACAGCGGCACTAACCAAGTAATTGGTACTTACCGTATTTTAAGCCCATCAAAAGCCAACGAAGCTGGCGGCTATTATTCTGCTGGCGAGTTTGACTTAAGTCGCCTGGCACACCTGTCTGACCGCACAGTAGAAGTAGGCCGCGCCTGCGTACATCAAAACTATCGTAACGGTGGCACTATCACCATGTTATGGGCGGGCTTAGCCAAATACATGCAGATTCACAACTACGAATACATGATAGGTTGCGGTAGCATTAGCATGTCTGACGGCGGCCACTTAGCAGCCAGCTTGTATCAAAAACTGCAAGACGACTATTTGTCTCCAATAGAATATCGCGTGTTTGCACGCAACCCATTGCCGATTCAGTCACTCAACAGCAATTTACAAGTGGCCTGCCCACCGCTGATTAAAGGTTATTTACGACTGGGTGCGTACATTTGTGGTGAGCCAGCATGGGATCCCTATTTCAACACTGCCGATATGCTGGTAATGTTACCCCTGTCTAGAATCAACCCCAGATACGCCAGCCACTTTATGAAATAATCGGTAAAGGCGCATCGCTCAATCACTTTGCACAGCATAAAAGTCAACACCACACAGACCAATAAGCTCACACGCTATTACCGAATTTTTCGTATTATCGTGCATACTTTAGTGGGCTTATTGATTTCTGGTGCAGTGTTGCCGCTAGTGAATAAACCGCAACGCGCTTGGCTAATTCAGTGGTGGTGCAAACACTTATTAGCAGCCTTTAACATTAAAGTCGTGCGCACTGGCTTTGTGCCGGACAGTAAACCCTATCCCACAAAAACCATGTTTGTTGGCAACCATATTTCTTGGTCTGACATTCATGCGCTGAGCAGCACACTGCCGTTAAGATTTATCGCAAAATCAGACATTAAACACTGGCCAGTTTTTGGCTATCTTGCCATCAAATGCAATACCTTATTTATAGATCGCAGTAAAAAACGTGATGCAAAACGCATGATTGATGCAGCGGTTGAAAGCTTGCATCAGGGCGACAATTTATGCCTTTTCCCTGAAGGCACCACTACTGACGGCACCAAAATGCAACCGTTTAAAACCAGCTTGATACAAGCGGCAATCGAAGCAGAAGCGACTATTTGGCCAGTGGCTATTTTTTATCCAAACGAACAAGGTAAGGCTAATATTAAAGTGGCTTATGCTGACGACACTTCCTTGCCAGAATCCATGCAAAACATTCTAGCGCAACGGCAGCCAGTGCTTGAGTTGCACTTTTTACAACCCATCAGTCCGCAGCAAGCGGCACAATTTGACCGTCGTAGCCTCACCCTGCACCTAGAGACGCTGATTCGCACTGAGCTTGGTTTATTGAAAGAAAAAACGCAACTCTAAATCGCTTTAAGACTGATAGGCTTATCCAGCGGATGAGAGTCTACTTGTGTAATGCCCTTGGTTTCAAGATTCATGGCGCTGAGTTTACCGCCCCATAAACACCCTGTATCAAGCGCATAAATATTGTTACGCTGTTGCAAACCCAGTGCTGACCAATGGCCAAAAATCACCTGCGTATCTTTTGTGGCACGTTGCGGCACATCAAACCACGGCATAAAGCCAGCGGGAATATCCTGTAATTCGCCTTTAAATTTAAATTCCATTTGCCCCTGTGCTGAGCAAATTCGCAGTCTAGTCGCGGCGTTGGTAATCACCCGCAAGCGATCCATGCCACGCAAATCAGCATGCCAATGGTCGGGTAAATTGCCATACATGTGCTTGAAAAAATCTAAATAATCATCACTATGCAACACCAACTCGACCTCAGCCGCATAGCTAAGTGCTTGGCTCACGGTCCATTGCGGCAATAAGCCAGCGTGGACCATTAAATAATCACCTTCCTGATGCATAAGCTTTTGGTTGCGTAACCAGTGTAGCAACTGGGGGCAATCTTCTGCCGCCAGCAACTCGCCTAACGTATCGCCACGGTGCGCATTCACGATGCCCGCAGCAACCACCAACGCGTGTAAATCATGATTACCCAGCACTACAGTCAGTGCATGTTGATGTTGGTAACACCAGCGCAACACCTCTAGCGAGCCACTGCCGCGATTAATTAAATCACCAACCAGCCAAAGTCTATCTCGGTCAGCGTCAAAATCTAATTGCGTCAGCAATGCTTGAAAAGCATGGTAGCAACCTTGAATATCCCCTATCGCGTAAGTAGCCACGTCGCGCTAATCCCCAGTTATTTGATTACTCAATAAAAAAGCCACTTAGAATTAAGTGGCTTTCATATAAACATGATTTTTCAAAAAATCAAAACTTATTAAAACTTGGCTCCTGAAGCATTTGCCATGTATTTAACCGCGCTGGCAACTTCGTCATCGCTCAAAGATGGATTGCCACCTTTAGCTGGCATAGAACGAATACCTTTATTAGCATGCGTTACCAAAGTTTCGTAACCTTGTTTGATGCGCGCTTCCCACTGTGCTTTATCACCAAATTTAGGTGCATTGAGTAAACCTGTCGCATGACACATTGCGCAAACTGCTTTATAGACGTCTTCACCACTCTTGCCTGCGGCTACTGCTGGTGCCGCAGCTACTGCTACTGGCTCAGCCGCTTTAGCTTCAACTGCTGGTGCCGCAGCGGGCGCTTCTGCAACTGGAGCAGCCTCAGCTGCTTTTGGCGCTGTTTCTTTAAAGTTAGCACCAGATTGATTTGCCATGTAAGCAACTGCATTGGCAACTTCGCTATCGGTGAGTGATGGGTTACCGCCACGTGCTGGCATAGAACGAATGCCTTCAATCGCATGTTTCACTAAGGTTTCGTAACCTTGTGCAATACGTGCTTGCCACTGGCCTTTGTCACCAATTTTAGGTGAATTCATCAAACCCGCAGCATGGCACATCGCACATACGCCCTTAACTACCTCTTCACCCGTTTTTTCAGTAGCGCCTGTAGCGCCAGCTTCGGCTACTTCCACCATTGCAACTGGTCTGATATTTTCTTCAAGCTTCGAAATCGCTGCAGTTGGCTCTGCCACTTCAATAGCATCAGTGACACCAAAAATTTTCGCCCATACCACTAAAATCAAGGCAATACCTACAACACCCGCAACTGCTGCAAGTAATATCTGCCCAAACGTATAGCCTTTATCGCTATCAACATTGCTCATTACAGTAATCCCAAAGTTAATTTTATAAAGTGTTAATTATACCCGCTCTTCTGTTGCCCACAAAAAGCAAAATTGCATAATAAATGTAATCACAGAACGCGCAAGCAAACTCGCGTATAAGCTATTCACATCTGCTAATGATATACTGCGCGCTGTGTAATACGACTCGCTTATCAAAGCATCAGTTCGCAATAAACAACTTAAAGTGACACAAAAATTTTCGCAAGTCATGTCAAATTAATACGCGCCCGTAGCTCATTTGGATAGAGTATCGGTTTCCGAAGCCGAGGGTAGTGGGTTCGAATCCCGCCGGGCGCGCCATCAACTAACTAAGACCATGATTTACAATGGTTTTAGATAAAAATCAACCACTTAAAATCTCAAAGTGTTACACGTTAGTGTTACGCATAGCCACCTCATAGTGAGGCTTGTGCGCTAGAATAACGAACATGAGTGAAGAAGTGAAAAACCAAACTAATGTAGTCAACCGTAAAGGTTCTGACGTTTATTACTACCGAGCTAGAGTTCCAGCAGACCTGCAACAGCATTATGGCAAGGCTGAGAGGTGGATATCTCTTCGCACTAAAGAACAGCACCAAGCAAACCAAAAGGCAACCATAGAGCAGCTAAAGCTTGACCAAGAGTATGCTCATCTCAGAGCGATGCAGTTAGCCATGCCCTCTCAAGATATTAGCGATGATGAGCTTGAACGCATCGCACTTATATGGTCTGCTGAGGCACTTGAAGAGGATGAGGCTGACAGGTTAGATGGTCTATGTTTAGACGATGAGTTTTTTGAAGCAGTGTTGCTAGATACCGAGTTTCTGGCTACGTCTATGACTGAGTGGTTAGCTCGTGGAAACCATGAACACATATCAGCTCTAGTTGACCATGAGCTAAAAAGACACGGCATCAAACTAGATAAAGACAGTCAAGCATACCGCAGGGCTTGCAATCAATTCATAAAGGCTGGTAAACGCCTATCTGAGTCTCTCAAGCTTAGGAACGCGGGTGAGATTGTTGAAACTCCAGCCGTTGATAGAACACCCATTAAGCCTAAGTCTGAGGATACTTTGCAGTACCTCCTTAGTTATTGGAAGCAACAGGCTACACCCGCTATAAGGAGCGCTGAAGCTGCCTCTTTTGCCATTGAAGGGTTGACTACCCTGACAGGAAACAAACCTGCATCCAAGATAACAAAAGCAGATGTTGTATCTTACAAGGATAAGCGCATTGAGACTGTGTCGCCTGAAACAGTTCAGAAAGACTTAAACCTTATCAAGGCAATCTTTAACTGTGCGGTTCGTAATGCTAAATTGACTGCGAACCCTGCTGAGGGTGTTATTGCTCCAGCGATTAAAGGAAAGAAGAAAGCGAGAATACCTTTTAGCTTAGAAGAGCTCAAGCGTATCTTTACATCAAATATCTACTCTCAATCCTACAGACCAAAGGGCGGTGCGGGTGAGGCTTCATTCTGGCTACCTTTAATGGCTCTATTCACAGGTGCTAGGCTGACTGAACTAGGACAGCTCCTTATAGAAGACATCCAAGAAGAACAGGGGATAAGGTATTTCTATATTACAACTGATAACTCAGATGACGATGACGAGACCACAGCCAAGTCATTAAAGACAGAATCATCACGTAGACGAGTTCCTATTCATCCTGAGCTGCTACGCTGTGGCTTGTTGGAGTATGTCTCAACCATGCAGAAAGCTGGTCATAAACGTCTTTTCCCGGCTATCAAGTCTGCATCTAAACAACTTACAGCCCCCTATTCTAAGTGGTTCAACCGGATGCTTAGAGAAAAACTAGACATCACAGACAAACGCAAAGTATTTCACTCATTCAGGCATACCTTTAAGGATGCTTGTCGTATTAGCAGCATTTTGAGTGAACACCATGACAGACTAACAG
>NCHI01000190.1 GCA_002281815.1 Methylotenera sp. 24-45-7 | reverse complement strand
TAATATTAAGACATATAAAAAGCCTAAGCTTTTAAAAAACGTACTCCAGCGGCGCGCAGTTTTTTGCTCATTGACAGCTGCGAAGGCTAGCTTCTCAATCACATCACGCTGCCACTTTTCATCTTTGTGAGCGTCGATTTGCGGTTCAGGCTGTTGATTTTGTTCTGACATAATTTAAATTTCCAAATAATTTCTTAAAATACTTATGAATGCATCTTGAGCGCTGTTAACGTCAACGATTAAGCGATGCAATATTGATTATTATTTCACCGTTTTGTTCAATCAGCGCAACCGGTTTTAAGCTTTTTCCCTTACATGGCCCCATTACACAAAAGCCATTATCGGGTCGGTAATGTGCGCCATGCGTGGAGCAAATAATAAAGTCTTGCTGTGCCGTAAAAAAATCGCCTTCATTCCAATCCAACTCTACAGAAACATGCGCACACTGATTGATATAGGCATAAGCCTTGTCGTTAAATCTGATTGCAAAACCAGTGACATATTGGCCCAAATTTGGCAAAGGAAAACGTAAGCCTTTCGCACCATTCACCAAATCAGCACTCGGAATCACTACTTTGTCATCAAATATCTGCATCGTTAACCAAAGCTTACGCGTTCTCCAGCAACCACTGACTCAGCGTTGCAAAGTTATCAAATTGCTGCACCGGTGCCAAACCCTGCCAATCATCTGCCGATTGTGCGCCATAAGTCACCCCTATTGATGGCACACCTGCATTTTTTGCCATATGCAAATCATAGCTGGTGTCACCAATCATTAAAGTGCGCTCAGGCAATGCGATTAAATCGTCCATCAACTCATCTAGCATTTGCGGATGTGGCTTAGAAAAACACTCGTCCACAGTTCTAGTCGCATGAAAATAATTGCGCAACTGCGTATGCTCTAAAGCCAAATTCAAACCACGCCTACTCTTGCCGGTTGCCACGGCTAATTTATGACCACGTCTGTTTAGGGTTTTGATGGTTTCTGCCGCACCAGAAAATAACAAGATTTCACTCTCATTAGCAAAATAATTACTGTTGTAATTGCTTGCCAATGCTAGCGCTTGATCATCGGAGATGTCAGGATACAAGGCATCAATTGACTCTCTCAGGCCTAAACCAATAATGCTACTGGCTTGTTGTGCCGACAACGGCGACAAACCCACCTGCTCTGCTGCTTTAACAATTGCTCTGGTAATCATGCCGGTAGAGTCAGCTAAAGTGCCATCCCAATCCCACACAATTAAATCATACTGCTTTGCCATACTGTTTATATTACCTTCTCTAAATTCTTTAAAAACTTGCCTAGCTCTGCTGGCATAGGCGCTACTAATTCCAACTTTTCCTGCGTTAAAGGATGTCTGATTTTTGTGACGGCAGAATGTAAAAACATACGTTTTAAACCATGTTTTACCAGCGCTTTATTTAATGCAAAATCACCATATTTGTCGTCACCGACAATCGGAAAACCTAAGTGCGACAGCTGCACACGTAATTGATGGGTGCGACCAGTGACTAATTGCGCCTCTAACAAAGTGTACTTAC
>NCHI01000039.1 GCA_002281815.1 Methylotenera sp. 24-45-7 | reverse complement strand
GCAACACTTTGATAATGCGCTCAACTACCTGCACTACATCTTGTTTACGCTCGCGCAAATAGGCATCTTCAATTTGCTCAAACTGATCAACAATGTCGTCCATTTGCAGCTTAATAGCCCACTCTGCGTTGCACTGCTCGTTTCTGATGATATCTTTTGGAATTTCGGACAGCGATTTATCCTGCAACATCATTAAGTGTGTGCTGATAAATGCAGATAACTCAGCTGGCGCGTTCTTGCGCAAACTGGCTTTTATCTGGGTGAGGTCTGCTTTAACAATGTCAATCGCGTCACTAAAACGCTTAATTTCATCATCAATTAAATGTTTGGGTAACTGATAATGCACCACCTCCAGCAAGGCGTTGGAAACAAGATGCGCCTGTCCTATGGCAATGCCACTGGAGACACCTACGCCGTGAATGCTGAAGCTGGTCATTCGCCCTCGCCGAAACAATCCTGAATTAAAGCCGTAAGTGCGTCTATTGCCTGTACCTCATCACTACCATTGGCTTCTAAATTAATAATCGCGCCTTTGGCTGCAGCCAGCATCATCACGCCCATGATGCTTTTTGCATTGACGCGACGCCCATTGCGCTCGATAAAAATCTCGCTGGCAAATTTGCTGGCAGTTTGCGTGAGCTTGGTTGAAGCGCGCGCATGCAAGCCTAGTTTATTGATAATTTCTAATTGTTTGCTAATCATTTGATATAAAACCTATGGTTAATTCTCTTCATAGCGCGCGCAAGTTTCACGGTCAAAACTGACCACACCCTCACGACCACCACTGACGGCTTTTTCAACCAGCACTGACAAAGACTCATGACGATAAGTCATCACCCGCACCAGCATTGGCAAGTTGACACCAGCAACACCTTCTATCGCCCCCGGCTGCAATATCTTGGTGACAATGTTACATGGCGTTGCGCCATACATGTCTGACAACACCAGCACACCTTGGCCGCTATTCACTTGGTCTAACAACTTTTTCGCTGACGGCAAAACTTTAGCCGGATCGTCTTTACTGCTGATAGCAAGCGATGCGATTTGCGGCGGAGTAGTGCCTAACATATGGGCTGCACAATCCAACAAGCTTTTGCCGAACTCGCCATGCGTAATAATTAAAATACCAATCATTGCTTTAGTGCCTATTTTATTAAATTATGATTTCAATTCACGATGTCTGGTGAGCACTTTTTGCGTGGCCTTAAAATATGCACTTAATTGCTCAACAAAATAAACCGAGCGATGCTGCCCACCGGTACAACCAATAGCTACCGTCAAATAGCCGCGATTATCTTGCACGAAACAAGGTAGCCATTTTTCCACATATTGCTTAATGTCGTTCAACATTTCCTGCGCTACTGGATGCGCTTGCATAAACTGCTGAATTTCCGCATCTTGACCGCTAAAGTCACGCAAATGCGGATCATAGTGTGGATTAGGTAAGCAGCGCACGTCAAACACAAAATCTGCATCGAGCGGAATCCCATGTTTAAACCCAAATGAGGTAAACAACAAAGTTAAACCCATGTGCTCAGTAGATACTACATCTTTTACCCAGCCGCGCAATTTGTTGGCACTCAAGTTACTCGTATCAATCACATGACCTAAATCCCCTAAACTCGCCAGTAAGTCACGCTCATAAGCAATGCTTTCAGCAAGCGTAGTCGTGTCTTTGCTTAAGGGATGTTTGCGTCTGGTCTCACTAAAACGTTTTACCAGCGTTTCCACGTTAGATTCCAAAAACAAAATTCTGGTGTCCACGTTTTGCGCTTTCAGCAGCGCAATATTCGCAGGTAAGGATTCAACCGCAGCGCTACGACTATCAATACTGATAGCAACATGCTTGTGGTCGTCTGCGCCCAAATGCTCCATCAGGTTGGGCAACATGGTGGCGGGCAAATTATCGATGCAATAATAACCGCTATCCTCAAGCGCACGTAAGGCGATACTTTTACCTGAGCCGGAAAGTCCGGTGACGATGATGAGTTGTTTCATAGCCTCTAATTAGACTGCATATTTTTTTTCATTTCACGCTGGTGACGCTGTTTAAATTGCTTGGTAGCGTTAATTCCGCGCAATAATAGCATGTGGTTGCGTATCGCCACTTCCACCAATACCGCAATATTACGACCCGCTGCAATCGGAATTTGCACTTTGGGCACTTTGACCCCCAGCACTTCTTCATGCAATGTTTTGATATCGAGCCTATCAAGCAATTGCGGCGCTAATTTGTCCGCCATTTCCAGCTGAATAATCAAATCTAATGGTTTAGTGGGTTTGACTGAATTGTCGCCAAAAAGCGCGCGGATATTCAAAATACCTAAGCCACGCACTTCAAGATAATCTTGTAGTAGTGGCGGGCAACGACCTTCAACCCGCTCGGGCGAAATACGGAAAAAATCCACAATATCATCGGCAATCAGACGATGTCCGCGCGAAATCAACTCTAGCGCCAGCTCACTTTTACCGATAGCAGCCTCGCCTTTAATCAGCGCACCAAAGCCTTGCACTTCCATAAAAACACCATGCAGACTCACGGATTCAGCTACCGCCTGCGCTAGAAAGTGGCTTAAAAAATCCATTAACTCCGGACTACGCAAGCTGGAAGTAAATAAAGGCACTTGATGTGTGTTAGCGGCTTCAATTAAGGTATCCGACACTTGCTCACCGTTGGCAACAATCACCGCAGCCAAATCGGTGGAGAACAAGTTTTCAATGCCACGCTTGGCATCTGCAACGGATAAGCTGCGTAAATAATCCATTTCTGAACAGCCCAACACCTGCACGCGATTGGGATGCACAAAATTTAAATGCCCAATAAGGGCTAATGAAGGTTTGCTGACAGTTTCGCTGGTAAGCGTATTTAACCCGCCGTTAAGCCCAGCGATCCAATTGAGTTTGAGCTTACGGCGGGGTTGTTTGAATAGCTCAGCGACGTTGATTTGAGCCATATTTAAAGATATTAAAAAGTAATATTCAGATGGATTTTATTGTACGTTCTGATGTTTAACTGCACCATTCATTTTGTGATGATCAGTGTTTTTCTCTTTGTGTTTTACCACTTGTCGGTCGAGTTTGTCTGTCAGCATATCAATCGCGCTGTACATGTTTTCGCCCTGACACTCGGCGTGTAAATCGTTACCTGGAACATGCAGTGTGGCTTCTACCTTTTGGGCGAGCTTTTCAACACTCATGGTCACTTTGACATCGATCACATGATCAAAGTGATTACTAATTCTAGCCAATTTGCTTGTGACATAATCGCGTAAAGCTGGGGTTATTTCTAAATGGTGACCAGTTAATTGTAAATTCATGACTTGCTCCTTTTGAAAATATTCTTCAAGACCGAACTCATGTAACAAATTCGAAACTTGTCGAACAATTTCAGTTTACTACTTTCGCTTGGGTCTGTGGGCTTGAAATAAATAATTTTTTCTTGGGGTGGTTCTGGAGAACTAAAAATCATTTCGCCATAGATACGCGCAGACAAACAAGGATAAAACACAGTAAGACAAAAAATTTTAAAGTACCGTCGGTCTGTGATTAGCGCCACTCCCTTGCAGCCACGCCGAGTAGCGCAAGCTTCATGGAGGTCGTCGGCAATCGGCTGTTCGAACTCCGCAACAAGCCATGTTTTATATGGCTTGTCAGGGTGAGTTTCGATTGCCGTCCATGAAGCAGAGCAACGCAGGAAACAAGTGGCTGAGGGTAGCCTTTTCTTTGGTTTCTTTCTTTTGGCTAAGCAAAAGAAAGAAACTCGACTGTCGGGCGAGACCGACCAGCTTTTAACACCACGTTAAAGCGACTTCCTCAAACTCGCCGGCGCAATATTCAACGACTCTCTGTATTTGGCAATGGTGCGCCGCGCCACAATAATGCCTTGCTTTGCCAGCAAGTCAGTAATTTGATTATCCGAATACGGCTTTTTAGGATTCTCCTGCTCGACTAATTTTTTAATCAAAGCGCGAATTGCCGTGGCAGAACAAGTGCCGCCAGTATCTGTCGCCACAGAACTACCAAAGAAATATTTAAGCTCAAAAATGCCGCGCGGAGTGAGCATATATTTGTTGGTGGTGACTCGTGAAATTGTCGATTCGTGCAAATCCAGCTCGTCAGCAATTTCGCGCAACACCAGTGGTTTCATCGCTACTTCGCCATACTCCAAAAAGTTGCGCTGCCTATCTACAATCGCTTGCGAAACGCGCAAAATAGTAGAAAAGCGCTGTTGGATATTTTTAATCATCCATTTAGCTTCTTGCATCTGACTTTGCAGATATTGGCTAGAGCTGTCGCGGTTACGTTTTAAAATACCTGCGTAAAGCTGATTGATTTTTAGCTTAGGAATCACGCTCTCGTTAAGCGTAGCAATCCAGATGCCTTTCACTTTTTTGACAATCACTTCATGCTGAATATATTGCTCGGAACCAATATGGCTAAATATGGCACCCGGGCGCGGATTGAGGCTAGTAATCAGTTGCTGCACCTGCTTCAATGTTGCCTCATCACAAGCCAGCTCTTTGCGCAATTTTACAAAGTCGCGGCTACCTAATAAAGACAAATGGTGCTCTGCCACAATTTTTGCCAAAGCCAGATGTGGTGTATCTTTATCTAGTGTTGCCAGCTGTAATAGTAAACACTCACTTAAGTTGCGCGACCCTACTCCAGCAGGGTCTAAATGCTGAATATGGCGCAAAGCGGTTTGCAGTTCCAGTACATCCATCTCCAGCTCATCTGGCATTTCTGCGGCAATTTGCTCCAACGACTGCTCAAGGTAGCCATCTTCATTAATACTATCTACTAACAGTGCAATAATCGACTGATCGCGCTCTGATAGAGGCATTAATTTTAGCTGCGATAATAAATGCTCGCGCAGGCTGACTTGCAAAGTTTCTTGCTGCTTAAAGTCGCTGTCGTCATCGGCGGGGGCATTGTTTTCATCCCAACGGCTACCATTTGAAAACACATCAAACTCTTCATCGAAATCTGCATTAAAGCTATCGGAAAACTCCGCTCGGTTCGGGTCAAACTCTTGCAGCTCTTCAAACTGGCTAGATTCAGCGGCTGCAGTTTCTGAGGTGTTAGTTTCTGACGTAGCTATCTGAAAGTTATCTTTGCTTGCGTCCAAGCTATCATCTTGCGATGCGCTGGCAAACTCTGCTTGCGCGCCCTCGGCAACCGCCGCCCCAGCTTCCTGCACAGGGTCGTCTACCGCATTACCGTACTCATCCTCGTGATCATCACCGCGCTCAAGCAGTGGATTGGTTTGCATCAGGAGATCTATCTCTTGATTCAGCTCCAACGTTGATAGCTGCAACAGCCTTATCGCCTGTTGTAACTGCGGAGTGAGCGATAGATTTTGTGAAAATTTAAGCTGTAAACCTTGCTTCATAGACGGAAATCTTTGCCCAGATAAACTTCTCTAACGCTTTCATTGGCAACAATTTCACTGGGGATGCCTGAAGCAAATACGTGACCTTGATTCACAATGTAAGCGCGGTCACAAATGCCCAAAGTTTCACGTACGTTATGGTCGGTGATGAGTACGCCAATATTGCGTGAGCTCAAAAAACGCACAATTTGCTGAATATCAATCACGGCAATCGGATCAATGCCGGCAAATGGCTCATCTAACAATACAAAACTTGGATTAGAGGCCAGACAACGTGCAATTTCAACACGCCGGCGCTCGCCGCCTGACAAGCTCACCGCAGCGCTGTCGCGGATATGCGTGATGTGCAGATCTTCCAGCAATGATTCCAATTTTTCCTGCATTTGTTCTTCGCTGTAATCTTGCAACTGCAAAATTGCCAGTATATTTTCTGCGACGGTAAGCTTACGAAAAATCGAAGCTTCTTGCGGCAGGTAAGACAAGCCCATGCGCGCGCGCATGTGTATCGGCATATGACTTAAATCCACGCCATCCAATAAAATTCTACCTTCGTCTAACGTCACCAAGCCTACCATCATGTAAAAACTGGTGGTTTTACCAGCACCGTTAGGGCCTAACAAACCAATCACTTCACCGCTTTTGATAGTAAGCGAAATATCTTGCACCACAGTGCGTGCTTTATAGGATTTTCGTAAATTTTCTACAACAAGTTCGCTCATCGCATATTCTCTGAATTATTTAGGCTGAGTGCCAACTTCAAGGCTGCGGCTAAAGCGCATGGATTTTGCAGGCGCTGGCGCATCATTGGCGCTGCTGGCAGCAGGTTTAGCCGCATCGGGTTTGGCGGGCACCGCAGGCTGCGCCGCAGGCTTTTTACCTTTAGGCTGAATAATGGCACGCACCCGGCCATTTGGTGTGCCAGGCGTGGCTGCTTGTGAGCCGCCGCCTATTACCTCTGCGTATTCAGCGTTCGCGTCATACATGATGTAGTCACCATGCACGATGTCTTCGCCACGCTTTACCCAAGCTTTAGTAAACAACTGCACTTTATCCATGCGGCCGTCATACTCGATACGTAACGCGCTGCCTTCCATGTATTCATTTTTACCCTCCATCTTTTGTTTAAAAGTGGTGGGGTTACCTAACGAAGTACTGTGCTGAAAACCGCCCTGATCTTCGCGCACAATCAACTTATCAGCGCGAATCACCAGCGTACCTTGTGTCAAAATAACATTGCCGCTATAAGTACTGATTTGCTTGGAATCGTCCACTTTCACCGAATCAGCTTCAAGGTCAATCGGTTTGTCACGGTCGGCTGCTTCTGCAAGCGCACGGCCAGAAAACCCCAGCAATGACATAGTGATTAGCATCATGCCCATCATCAGATGTGGTTTTACAATGAAAAAGTGCTTACTCATAGCTTCTCCGAATACGGGCATTTTTGGTGTTAGGTTGAGTGGTATCTGTTGTTGCTTGCTTATCTGTTTTTTGCTGCACTGGTTGCGGCTTAACGGGTTTTTGTGCATCTTGCTTGGTTTGTGTGGCAGCATTTGTAAGCACTGGTTTTTCATAATGCGCACGCACCCTGTTTAACAAAGTGACTGTTTGCTTTTTCTTTTCATAAATCATGCCAGTCGCATAAATCACCGTTTTTGGAGCTTGCTTAATCACGACTGGTCGGTCTGTGGTGACCAACTCTTCATTCGGGAGTATGTTCAGGTAGTCGGTTTCTACTGTCATTTCACCCTTACCTTCAAACGCCTGACGCGTCACAACCACATTATCAAATAACTTTACTTCTTCACCATCGGATGACACAAAGCCACGCTCACTTGTCACCCGCGTATAAGGTTTGTTTACCGCAAATTGTGTATAACGCGGCTGCTGCAACTCTGTCGTGTCGTCATCCGGAAAGTGGCGCATTTCTATTGCAGCTAATTTATAGCGCAAATCGCCCTTAATATCTGTCTGCGTTGTTTCAAAATTGCTCATGATATAGTCCGGGTCATGACGGCTACTGCCGTCAATTTTAGGCAACTCCGGCTGCACCGTGTAATTAATCCAATAAGTAATCATTGCGATAAAGGCCAACAACACCAAGGGAAACACAATCGCAGTGCGTGCGCCTAACTGCATGATTTAGAACCACATTGATTAAATATAGCCAACAAACTATCGCGACAAAACCTCATCATGCTAGTTAGTAATACTCGCCTGCGTTAAGAATTTTTCCATCTGCGCATCAAATGTACCCTGCGCTTGCATAATCAACTCGCACACTTCACGCACGGCGCCGCGACCACCCTGCTTATAAGTGACATAATGCGCGTATTTGAGCAGCAAAGCTGGCGAATCCGGCACCGCAATCGCTAAACCGCATTGCAGCATGGGCGGCAGATCTACAACATCATCTCCCATAAAAGCACATTGCTCCGGCTGCAAACCACTAGATTTCATCAAGTCCTGAAAAGCCAGCAACTTGTCATCTACACCCTGATAAAAATGCGCAACGCCCGTAGTTTCGGCGCGCTTTTTAACCACATTCGAGGTGCGGCCAGTAATAATCGCCAATGACACACCAGTGGCTTTTAACAATTTCATGCCTAAGCCATCATGCGAATGAAAAGTTTTGTATTCCTGACCATCGTCGCCTATGGTTAAGCCACCATCCGTCATCACGCCATCAACATCCAGAATTAACAGTTTTATTTGTGCTAGACGTTGATTCAAGTCTTTATTATTACTAATCACCTAAACCACCTTTGCTAATAATAAATCGTGCATATTAAGTGCGCCGATTAGCGTGCCCGCTTCGTCTACCACCAGCAAGGCATTGATTTTATTTTGTTCCATTATTTCTACGGCAACTATCGCCAATTCTTTGGCCTGAATCGTAGTTGGATGACGATGCATCACATCTTGCATTGTTGATGTAGCCACATTCACCTGACGCTCAAAACAACGCCTTAAATCGCCGTCGGTAAAGATACCAACCGGCTTATCTTGTGCATCCACCACTGCAGTAAGCCCCAAACCTTTACGTGACATTTCTAACAAGCCATCACTTAATGGAGTGTGTGCCAACACTTTAGGCACATGGCTGTCTTTACGCATGATGTCTGCGACCCTCACCAACAGGCGGCGCCCCAAACTGCCGCCCGGATGCGAGCGGGCAAAATCTTCTGCGGTAAATTCACGTAAATCGAGCACACACAACGCTAGTGCATCTCCCAACGCCAGCGCGACGGTAGTGCTAGAAGTTGGCGCCAAGCCCAACGGACAAGCTTCTCTGGCTACATGTGCGCTCAAATGAATATCAGCTTCTTTAGCCAGCGTTGAAGCATCGTTACCTGTAATGGCAATGATTTTTGCACCTAATCGTTTTAATGGTGGCACGATGGCCAACACCTCATCGCTCTCACCTGAGTTTGACAACGCAATCACTACATCACCCGCGGTAATCATGCCCAAATCGCCATGACTCGCTTCTGCCGGATGCATAAAAAACGCTGGCGTGCCGGTACTGGCAAAAGTAGAGGCGATTTTGCCGCCTATGTGTCCGGACTTGCCCATGCCACTCACTACTACTCGGCCTTGACACGCCAATATGCAATGCACCGCATCTAAAAAAGGTTGATCTAAGCGCTGCGCGAGTAGCTGCACTTCGCTTGCCTCTAGCTGCAAAATATCGCGTGCCAATTCCAAGGTGCCCAGCGGCTTATTCGCGCTTGCCTGATTTGACAGTGCTGCTTGCTGCTGTTGGTTTAATGATGTCATTTAGCAATAAGTAAAATTAATTGAGGTGAATGATGCGCTTAACTTGTGAGGTTTTACTCAACCCTTGAGCATACAGTTTGCACCTAGTATAAAAGGGAATGCTAGAGTTATAAAGCCTAAGTCATGTCGATTCTTGATATTTTTATCTAAAAATGCATAAAAAAATCAATATCGGCATAAATTTTGCTGTGCTTGTTTTAAACAATCTCTGGGCAATCATCAAAACCGCCATAAACCTTGAAAATTTAAGCACAGAAAAAAGTTTGTAACTCAAGCCTGATATGAAACAATAGACCCACGGCTGATTTCACTCACACACAATAAAAACATGTTCAATTCTTTACCTTTAATTCTAATTTTATTAATAAGCTCGGTGTTCGCCGTGGCGATTTTCCGTGCTTTGCGTTTGCCGGCAATGCTGGCTTATTTTGTGGTAGGTCTGGCTTTGGGGCCGCATACATTTGGCTTATTACCAGACAGCGAAGCCAACCGCGAATTTGCAGAATTTGGCATTGTGTTTTTAATGTTTAGTATTGGTCTTGAATTTAGCTTGCCGCAACTTTATGCCATGCGCAAAAAAGTGTTGGGCTTAGGCGGCGGTCAAGTTGCCGTCACGCTAGCTATCACCATGCTTGTCGCCAAGCTGGCGGGGCTAAACTGGGCCACTGCATTCGTCATTGGCGCAGCATTGATGATGTCTTCTACTGCGATTGTTTCTAAAATTTTAGCCGAACGCATTGATTTAAATTCACGCCATGGCCGTCTCAGTATTGGCGTATTGCTATTTCAAGACATAGCCGTAGTTCCGATTTTGGTATTGATTCCAGCTTTGGGCGCTGTGCATGCAGATTTAACAGATGTGCTGGGCATTGCCCTGCTTAAAGCAGTGGCAATGTTGTTGCTATTATTTACTATCGGCAAATGGCTGATTAACCCTTGGTTCAACTGGGTTGCCAGCCAACGTTCACGCGAGCTATTTGTGATGAATGTGCTGATGGTGACGTTGCTGCTGGCGTTTGCTACCAAAATGGCGGGCTTGTCTTATGCGCTGGGTGCATTTATTGCCGGCATGCTGATTTCGGAAACCAAATTCCGCTATCAGGTGGAATCTGACATTTCACCGTTCCGCGATATTTTGCTGGGTTTATTTTTCATCAGCGTAGGCATGCTGCTGAATCTGGAAGAAATCTACAACAATGTAGGCCTAGTCTTACAAATTTTAATCGGCTTCATGCTGCTTAAAGCACTGGTAATGGTGGCAGTGGTGCGCTACTTCAAATATGAAACCGGTGTGGCAATTCGCACTGCTGTTATTTTGGCGCAGGCCGGTGAATTCAGTTTTGTGATATTAGCGTTGGGTGCAGAACACCAGCTGATTAGCGGTCAAGCTTTGCAAGCCGTGTTAGCAGCTGCATTATTATCCATGGTGATCGCGCCATTTTTGGTGAATAACAACGGCAAAATTGCAAGACGCTTGGTAGGCAGCTACAACCGTAATAGTGACAAAGTGGTTGAGGAGATAGAGCACAGCGGGCAACACCTAGAAAACCATGTGGTTATTTGCGGCTATGGTCGTAGTGGCCAGTATTTAGGGCGCTTTTTAAAAGAAGAAAAAATTCCATATATTGCGTTGGATATTGACCCGGCACGGGTGCTGGAAGCGGCAGCTGCCGGTGAAAACGTGATGTTTGGCGATGCGGCGCGGCGTGTGGTGCTAACCGCAGCAGGCTGCGCACGCGCCAAGGCGCTCATCATCAGTTATGCAGACAACCGTGCTGCCATGAAAATTTTGCATATTGTGCAAGAAAGCTACCCGCAACTTCCGGTCATCGTGCGTACTGTAGATGATTCAAACATGGAACAACTGCGTGAGGCTGGTGCTGCCGAGGTCGTGCCAGAAATTCTTGAAGGCAGTTTGATGCTCGCTTCGCATGCTTTAATGCTGCTAGGCGTACCACTTAATCGGGTGGTTAAACGCATCCGCTTATTCCGCGAAGAGCGCTATAAATTGTTTAAAGGCTATTTCCACGGTATGTCTGATGTAGAAACTGAAGATGCCGCAAGACAACAAGTACGTCTGCATTCAGTGATTATCAACAATGGCGCATTCGCAATTGGCAGAACACTCAACGAGATGCAGCTGGATGTATTTGAAGTAGAGGTAAAGTCTATCCGCCGGCCTAATTCAAATGGTGCAGTACTGGATCAGCAAAGCCAGCTGGCAGAGGGCGATGTGATTGTGCTATTGGGCCTGCCTACAGGCTTAACCAATGCCGAAAACGCTTTGCTCGCCGGCCGGGTGGCTAATAAATAGCAGCATATATTTCATAGTAGATTTCAATCATGACTAAGCATGTAATTATTATTGGCGGCGGCATTGTTGGTTGTATGACCGCAATGGAACTGCGCAACCAAGGCCATCAAGTCACCATCGTAGAACGCAACCAGATTGCCAGTCAGACTTCTGGTGAATCTTCATGGGCAGGCGGCGGTATTATTTTCCCTTTATTGCCTTGGCAATACTCAGCCCCAGTGAACGCACTCACGCGCACTGGCGCGGATGCTTATCGGGCGCTCAGTCAAAAGCTGCTGCTTGATACTGGCGTGGATGCAAACTTTGCACAATCTGGATTTTTACTGTTGCCGAAATTTGACACCGAGGCTGCGTTAACTTGGTGCCAACAAAACCACGTTGCCGCGCAAACAGTAAAAGCCAGCAATTTTGGTGTGCAATCGTTAAGCGGCGAAAACGCGCTGTGGCTGCCCGAAGTCTGCCAAATTCGCCCACCCTATTTTATGCAAGCAATGCGCAAATGGCTAGAACAGCATCAGGTGAACATGCTAGAACACACGCAATTAGTGCCGCTGCAACAAGTGTCAGAATTGCACACATGGCAAACTACAAATGGTGAAACCCTGCACGCAGACCAGTTTGTGGTCACCTCAGGCGCTTGGAGTTTTGAGCTACTCAAAGACACAGCAGCCAAACTCAACATCAAACCCATGCGCGGCCAAATTTTGCTCTACCAGCCTAAAGAAAACTTGCAGCAAATAGTCTATCGCGAAGGCTTTTACATGATACCGCGCCTAGATGGTTACTTACTGGCTGGCAGCACTTTGGAAGATGTAGGTTTTGACAGTGGCGTGACCGACCAAGTGCGCATAGAAATTCAAGCCAAGGCCGAAGCGATTATGCCGTCTTTAAAAGATCAGCCAGTGATAAAACATTGGAGCGGCCTACGCCCAGGCACCCCAGAAAACCTGCCCACGATTAGCGCCCACCCTACGATTAAAAACTTGTATCTCAATACCGGACACTTCCGCTACGGCCTGACCATGGCACCCGCCAGCGCCAAACTGATTACGACCATCATGGCAGGTGAAACGCCACAGCTTGATGCCAGCCCTTATTTGTGTGCGCAATAAGTAAAAAATGTATTAGCGCCTTGCGGATTCTGCGGAAATCATCCCACAACCACTAAAAACTGAAAGATGAAACGCATTTTGAAAACGTTATTGGTAGTCTTATTTTTACTAGCTTTGTCCGGTTGTAGCAGCATTCCAAGTGTTAGTCGCGACAATTGGGTGGGGTATGCTGCTTGATAAGTTAAGACGCCATCAATCTGAAATTCCTCAAATTGCCACAATACTGGATAGACTGGACGACTTGATTAAAAAGAAATTCGGTGTTGGGCGGGTTTCTTTACAGATTCAGTTGTCAGCAGGTTCATACGCGCCACATCTCAGAATGGCAACCAACGACAATAAAGCCCTGATGGACAAAATTCGTATGGAGATTAACTCACTCGAACTTATCATGGAAAACGAGGGTGACAAAATAGATGAATTGCTGGATGAAACACTCAAGCAACTAAGAAACCTCGCTTTATGGATAGTGTTTATCATGTGTATGATACTTGTCGTCAATTACAAGAGAACCGTCTGGCTATTTGAACATGCCACGACAAATGAGGAACTTGCTGAAAAATTCAGTCATCTTGCCTTACATGATGCACTGACGAAATTACCAAACCGCAGAAGCTTCGAACAATACCTAAAAAAGGCCATTCTTCAGGCCAACAGATATCAGGTAAAGGTTGGCTTGCTTTATATGGATATGGATGGCTTCAAATTAATTAATGATAAGTATGGCCACGCCAAAGGTGATAAAGCACTCATCGAAGCAGTGAGTAGAATCAACAACACGCTAAGAGACTCTGATTTTTTTGCAAGAGTTGGCGGTGATGAGTTTGTTATTGTTGCTAATCACTTTAGTGAGCAAAGTGATTTACAAATCCTTGCTGAGAGGGTCATTAGTGCGTTTAATCAACCTATTTCTTTGGATGAGCGAGATACGCAGGTGCCGATGGGGGTAAGTATTGGGATTGCTATTTATCCTGATAATGCAAAATCTCAGAAGTCACTGATGAGTAATGCTGACAAAGCCATGTATGCCGCTAAATCTTCAGGAAAAAATCAGGCGGTTTTTTATTAATTTCCTAGCGCTTGTTTATACTGGTCAGTATTTAAATAGATGGATATTTTTTTCTAACCAAACCAAGCAAACAAGGGCCAATCACTCTAGAGATTTGATGTCGATATTTTGCAAATAAAACGTAAAACCTAGCATATACAAACCTAACCACTCTAAACGAAAATAAGTATTGTACGGTTCTAAGATCTGTCCTTTTATAGGCTTCATAAAACACTTCCGGGCCTACAAT
>NCHI01000038.1 GCA_002281815.1 Methylotenera sp. 24-45-7 | reverse complement strand
TTGAAAAGTTTTACCACTGGTAGCTGGCAGCTGAAAGTTTGCAACGGATTCATTAAGCATTAAGGTATCGGTCATTTTTTTGTCCTACTACATTGTTGATAAAAAGCGCTGTTAAGGCAAGTGAATAAATGGCTAAAGTGGCAATTTTTTTGATTGTAGTCAACAAAAGCACTTTAACCACTATGGCTTGGCAACGGGCTAATCATTAAGTTCTATGATTTTGGGTAAAATTATGGTGATAATGGTGCCGCCTGTGGCGTTATTCGCAAATTGCAGGCTGCCGCCTAGCGCGTCACATACTTTAAACGCAAATGGAATGCCTATGCCCGTACCAAAGCGTTTTGTAGTAGGGGCGCTAATAGCACTAGGATCCGGTGTAAATGGCATACCAGTGCCGTTATCAATAATACCTAAATCAAACGAATTGCTATGCATGTTGAGGGTGATTTCAATTTGGCCCAATTTATTAGAAGCGTCAATCGCGTTTAATACCAAGTTATAGACTACTTGTTCTAATAAATGCTGGTCAGTAAAAATTCTGTCATTGGCAGCCGCTCGCAAGGCAGACCAGTTAGGTAATATAAGTTTTATGGACTTGGCATCTAGTTTTTGTTGTAAAGGTTGTAAGGCACCTTCAACAATTTCTTTAACACTGGTCATTACTGGCTGTGGCTTCAGTGGATGCAAGTAGGCAAGCAGAGCACCCGTCCAGCGCTCTAGTCTATCCACAGTATTGATAATATCTTTGAGAGATTCTCGCGTTTCTTTATCAAGTGCCGGGTCATCTAGTACTTGTGCAGTGGCTCGAATACTCGCTAATGGGTTCCGAATGTTATGCGCCAACATGGGCACCAATAAGCCCTGCGCGGCTTGCTTTTCAGTGCGCACTAGGCTTTCTTGACTGATAATGAGTTGTTCCGCCATGTCATTAATAGCTCTGGAAAGCGAGGCTAACTCGGCAATACTTTCTTCAGGCGCTTTGTGGTTCAGATTGCCAGCACTAATTTCTGCAGTGGCTTTCAATACATCTTCTATGGGTTTAACGATGGCACGCTTTAAAAAAATACGCGAGAATATCAGTAGTAAAACTGCCAAAATCAGTGGCGTAAAAAGCAGATAATTCGCTTTACGTTTGCTATCTTCAATCTTGTGATCTAGCTCGGCTTGTTTTTCATTGAGTAGTTTTTCGGTGTGCGCCAAGAGTTTTTCGTAGCGATGAAACAGGCCAGCTTCCAGATCGGTATTCAGGATTTTTTTGAGCTCTTCACCACTGATGTCGGATTGCTTATCAAATAAGCTAGAGGTCTCGGCTACAAAAGCTTTGTAACCTGCGTGTAAATCATTGATGGCCGTTTTTTCGGCCTCACCCTCAGCAATTTTATGCAGTTGCGTAAAATGCGCTTCGACTATGCGTGTGAAATTGTTGTATTCATCTCGCGCTTCGATATCTTTTAGAAAATACGCGTCAAACAGCTCTTTCATCTGCCGATACAAATCGCCGCGAGTTTGCTGCACCTCCTGCACAATAGAGCTGATGCGGGTAGATTCTTGGCTAGATTTGTTTTGTAGGTGAATGCTAATTGCGCCCATGCTGGCAACGAGCAAAATCAGCAGAATAAATGCCAGTTCATGTACTAGCAGTAAATCTTTGAGGGAAGTTTTTTTCTTGGTCACGATTGTTTTCTCGGTGCACTATGCATCGTAGACTTTAAATCAATTGTAACTGTTATTCGAGCTTAAATGGCACGGGCACAGTAATGGTAAAGCTAGTGCCGCGCAGTGCTTCTGGAGGTGCGGGCAGCGGCAGCGCTTTTTCTACCATTTCTAGCGCTTGTTTATCGAGTTAAGCTTGCCGTTGCCATCTAGTTCCAACTCTACAATGGCTTCGCCCTGCCAATTGCGCATCGCTGCGATTTTTGGATATTTTTTGTGTTTGCTGATAGCTCCCCACAACGAGTTGCCGTAGCGGCTACGTGCATCATCAATATCTGCCTGACTCACAGGTGGAGGCTCTTGTTTAACTGGCACCGGCACCGGTACTGTTTGCACAGGTGGAGCAATATCAGGCTTTGGTGCTACAGCAATGACTTCGGTTGGCTTACTAGGCGGGGGTTCGCTAATCGGCTCACTATTTTCTACGACTGGGGTAGGCAGCGGTTTAACAATAGGCTTAGGCTGGGGTTTTATTATGGGCTCAATCTTTGGTTTAACGACTTCAGGTTCTGGCGGTAGCGGTTCGGGTGAGGGCGGTGTTGGCGCCGGCAACTGCACCATATCAACAGTGAGGATTTCTGGTTTTTTATCAACTTCAAAATCTAAGTTAGGAATGACTACCGCTAACAAGACGTGCAAAAGCATTGAGCAAACTACTGCCCAAATGATGGTGCTTTCATGTGAATCGGATAAATTAACTGCGATGTTCAAAACAACTAAAGGCCTGTGAATGCATGCTTTACTTCAAGCGTTATAGATTGATAATCTAAAATTATACAACAGCTATCATGTTTTAGTATGCTAGTTGAGATTGGTTTTCATTTGCATGAATAGTTTGAAAACCTCCTTTTAAAATCAAGAGCCTCCCGAATTAAATCAGGCCATCCATGACCTGCACCTGCACTATTGCACCTGCATCAAGGTTGCCTACATGATCGTCCAATACAATAAAGCAGTTTGCCAGTGACATTGAGCTTAAAATCGCTGAACCTTGAGCGCCCGTAGGCTTTACTTTCCATGTACCGTTTTCATCACTGAATAATACGCCACGCTGAAACTCAGTGCGCCCGCTAAGCTTTTTAATCGGCGCTGTGCATTCAACTTTAAATACAGGCAAAGCTGGAATTTCTGTTTGCCCCATCAGGCTTAACAAAGCCTCGCGCACGAATTGATAAAAAGTCACCATTACAGCTACCGGGTTCCCGGGTAAACCGAAGTAATGTGCGTTAGTAATTTTTCCATAAGCTAACGGGCGGCCTGGTTTCATGGCAATTTTCCAAAACATGACTTGCCCATGTTCAGACAATAAATCTTTCATGTAATCCGCTTCGCCCACCGAAACCCCACCACTGGTAATGACCACATCGGCAATGTTGGCTGCTTTCAGTAAGGTTTTTTCGAGCAGCATGCGGTCGTCTGCAATCGCCCCTAAATCAAAAATTTCCACACCTAATCTAGCTAACATGCCAAACAGTGTGTAGCGGTTGCTGTCGTAAACTTGTCCGTTTTGTAAGGGGTTGCCAACGCCAACCAGTTCATCGCCAGTAGAAAAGAACGCCACTTTAAGTTTTCTATAAATTTTAATTTCGGCAATACCCAATGAGGCCAGTAAGCCTAAATCTGCTGGGCGTAACAAATGGCCAGCCTGTAAAACGGCTTGCCCTTGCTGCAAATCTTCACCTGCATAACGCACGTTGGCTTGCGGTTTGGGTGCTTCGGTCAATGTGATTTTGTCACCATTTCGCACCGCCCTTTCTTGCATCACTACGGTATCTGCGCCGTGTGGCATGGCCGCACCAGTCATAATGCGCACGCATTCGCCACTTGCAACTGCGCCATGATAAGGCTTGCCAGCAAAAGCACTACCGATGACGGTTAATTGTTCTGCATGCAAGTCGGCTGCACGCAATGCATAGCCATCCATGGCGGAATTATCGTAATTCGGGACATTGGCGGGCGACAAAATATCTTGTGCCAAAATGCGGCCTAAACTTGCACATAAGCCCACTTGTTCTGTTTCGGCAAGCGGTTCAAGAAATTGCTTAATAAATTGACGCGCTTTAGCCACTGGCATCGAATTCGGATCGTAATCATCCATACAGCTTGGGTTGGCAATCAGTTGTGATAGGGTAGGTGTGGTCATTTTTGGCAAATTGTTTGCAGAATAAAGTCGGTAATTTGTTGAATATTGTTTAAATCTAATTGTTTGATATCGGGGGCATTTGCCAGTGGTGCGTCTGTTGCAATCGCAATAATGCTGCTATCGATTGCACTCAGCAAAGGCATTGCAAGGCTAACCCTGTGTACTTCAATTTTGGGGATGTCAGCATGCTTAAATCCTTCAACTAATATTAAGTCTGCGTAATCTGGGTTAAGGTTTGCTATTAATTCTTGCAGATTCGCCTCATCTGGTGGGTTGGGCGTGCGTTGCATTTCAGTCATCAGCGCCCAACGCTTACCCGATGCAATCAGTGTCTGCACTGCACCGGCTTCGCGAATTTCATAGCTGTCTTTGCCTGGGTGATCAATGTCAAATTTATGGTGCGCATGTTTGATGACTGAAACGCGTATCTTGTGCTTTGCTAATTCTGGAATTAATTTGCTAATCAGCGTGGTTTTACCAGAGTTGCTGCCTGTGGCACAAATGCCCAAAATCGGTAAACTTTTAGCCATGATTAAGTCTAGATTCAAGTAGTTTTAAATCATCAAGCGTGTTGATGTTAGTAAAGGCATCTGGTGTTGCGCTGAAATCCACATACACATGGTTTAAGCTATTTTGCCACGCACTTACTTTTCTGCCGCCTTGTTCTAGATAGTCGTTAAGACTAGCGAGCAAGGAAGTTTTGCACAGAAAAATTACTGGGTGGTCATCGCCGTTACTTGTGGCGATAGCGATGTCTGCATGCTGAGCTTCGAGTGCTGATTGCAATTTTTCGCGTAGATTTAATGGCAACAGCGGGCAATCGCAAGCTGCAGTAAGTAAATATTCACTTGCAGCATGTTTTAGTCCTATCTGTATGCCTGCTAGAGGTCCAGCGAAGTCTGCAATTTCATCTGCAAACACTGGGTAGCCAAGTGCTTTGTAAGTTTCCAATTCACGGTTGGCATTGATAATGATGGCTTCTGCCTGTGGCTTTAATCGTGCCAGCACCTGTGAAATAAGTGGGCTATTGTTGAGCGGCATTAGACCTTTGTCTATACCGCCCATACGCCTGGCGCGGCCGCCGGCAAGAATAATTGCGGTTACCGACATGTTCAACCACCGGTGTGTGACATAAAGCGAACCACAGCGGGTGCTGCACGACGTAAGTCAAAGTCGTGACCTTTCGGTTTAATCGCCATGCTGGCTAAAATTGCATCGATAATCGGCTTGTCGTCAGTTGGGTGCGTGCGTAGCAAAGGCATTAATTCGACTTTGTCTTCTTGCCCCAAACACAAATACAACTCACCTTTGCAAGTAATGCGCACACGATTACAGCTTTCGCAGAAGTTATGGCTGTGCGGAGAAATGAAGCCGACGCGTGTAGTGCTGTCTGCTACTTGCCAATAGCGTGCTGGCCCGCCGCTATGATGCGTGCTTGGAACGAGTGAGAAATGTTTTTGCAGCAATTGCAGCGTATCTGCATTACTTACAAAACTAGATTCGCGTGCATGATTTACTTCGCCCAGTGGCATTTCTTCAATGAACGAAATATCAATTTTTTCTTGCATGGCAAATGCCACCAATGCTAAGGCCTCATCATCATTGGTACCGCGCATTAACACCGTGTTGAGTTTAATATTTTCAAAGCCTGCTAGCTTGGCCGCTTGTATACCATCTAATACTTTTTGTAATTCGCCGGTGCGAGTAATCGTCTTGAAGCGTTCACTATTCAAACTGTCTAGGCTAATATTAATGCGCTTAACCCCAGCAGATTTAAGTGCATGTGCCTGCTTTTCTAATTGGCTGCCGTTGGTAGTGAGTACTAACTCTTTTAAGTTTTCAAGTTTGCCGATTTCTTCAAAAAGCCATAATGCGTTTTTTCTGACCAAGGGCTCGCCACCGGTAATGCGCACTTTGCTCACACCAAGATTAGTAAAAATCTTCACCAGTCGCGCGCATTCTTCTAGGCTTAAAACTTCTTCGCGTGGCAAAAACGTCATGTCCTCACTCATGCAATACTGGCAGCGGAAGTCACAGCGGTCAGTTATGGACAAGCGAATATAGTCAACTTTTCGACCAAACTGATCTATGAGCTGATGGGGAATTGCTGCGGAAATTTCATGTGCAGACATGGGCACTTTTTCTATCATTACAGGTCGGTATAGTTAGCAGATAACAACTGTATTATACTAACACTATCATCAATAAATGTTAGTCGTTGCGGAGAGAATAGCTTGTCAGATTTACAAACAACACAAGAAGTGAGTGGCATCATCGATGCGCTGATTATCAAGCATCAGCACCAGCCGGGCGCCTTGTTGCCATTGCTGCATGCTATTCAAGATAGCATTGGTTATGTGCCAGAAACTGCTTATTTGCCTATCTCCAAAGCCTTGAGTTTATCCGTGGCTGAGGTGCATGGCGTTGTGACTTTTTATCATCATTTCCGTTTACATAAGCCCGGGCGTCACATCATGCAAATTTGCCGCGCAGAATCCTGCCAAGCGATGGGCTCTGAGGCATTAGAGGCACATGCTAAAAAATGCCTAAACGTGGATTACCACCAAACAACTGCTGATGACGCGATTACCTTAGAGCCTATTTATTGCTTGGGTAACTGCGCATTATCGCCATCGGTAATGATTGATGATGAAGTTTACGGACGTGTGTCAGCAACAGATTTAGAAGCATTAATTGCAGAGGCGAGGGCTTAAATGAGCATTAAAGTTTACATCCCACGTGATTCAAGTGCATTGGCAGTAGGTGCAGAAAAAGTAGCGTTTGCAATAGCGGCTGAGGCCAAAGCGCGCGGCGCAGATATTGAAATTGTGCGCAACGGCTCACGCGGTCTTTACTGGCTGGAAACCATGGTGGAAGTGGCTACCGATCAAGGTCGAGTGGCTTATGGCCCGGTTACCGTGAAAGATGTGCCTGCTCTGTTTGACGCTGATTTTATTCACGGCAAACCGCATGCGCTAAGCTTGGGGCTGACAGAAGAAATTGACTGGCTTAAAAAGCAACAGCGCCTGACCTTCGCGCGCGTGGGTGTCACCAATCCGGTTTGTCTTAATGACTACATTGCACATGATGGATACAAGGGTTTAAACAATGCTCTGAAATTATCAGGTGCAGATATCGTCAAAACGGTGACTGATTCTGGTTTGCGTGGGCGCGGCGGCGCGGCATTTCCTACCGGTATTAAATGGAACACGGTGTTGGGTTGTGCATCTGAGCAAAAATATATTGTATGTAACGCCGATGAAGGCGACTCTGGCACCTATTCAGATCGCATGATTATGGAAGGTGACCCTTTCGTGCTGATAGAAGGCATGACCATTGCGGCGATTGCGGTTGGCGCAACACAGGGCTATATTTACTTACGTTCTGAATACCCGCATGCTTTGATTGCGCTCAATGAGGCCATTGATGCTGCCAATAAAGCGGGCTATTTGGGTGACGATATTTTAGGTAGCGGTAAAGCATTCCACTTGGAGGTGCGTCGTGCTGCCGGTGCTTATGTATGTGGTGAAGAAACTTCATTGCTAGAGAGCCTAGAAGGCAAGCGCGGTTTGGTAAGATTCAAACCACCACTACCTGCGATTGAGGGTTTATTCGGCAAGCCGACCGTAGTCAATAATGTGATTTCACTGGCAAGTGTACCGATTATTTTAGATAAAGGTGCACAGTTCTATGCCGATTACGGCATGGGACGTTCGCGTGGCACACTGCCAATTCAACTGGCGGGTAACCTTAAACATTGTGGTTTAGTAGAGCTGGCATTCGGTGCAACTTTACGCGAGCTGCTTTATGATTTTGGCGGTGGTTCAGCGACTGGTAAGCAGATTCGTGCCGTGCAAGTAGGTGGTCCGTTGGGTGCATTTTTACCAGAAAGCCAGTTTGATACACCGCTGGATTATGAAGAATTTAGCAAAATTTGGGCGGTGTTAGGTCACGGTGGTATTGTTGCTTTTGATGATACGGTAGATATGTCCAAGATGGCGCGTTATGCTTTTGAGTTCTGTGCGGTGGAGTCTTGTGGTAAATGCACCCCATGCCGCATCGGTTCTACACGTGGTGTTGAAGTGATAGACAAAATTCGCGCCGGCACAGATCATGCAAAAAATATACAGTTGGTGCGCGATTTAAGCGACACCATGTTAAACGGTTCGCTATGTGCGCTGGGTGGTATGACACCATATCCAGTGCTTAGCGCGCTTAATCATTTCCCCCAAGATTTTGGTGTTTCAGCAGAAACCAAGCTAGCCTAGGGCTAAGGTAGAGATAATTATGGACGAGATTAAATATAACCCAAATGTTGATTACGGCACTCCAGGTAGCCAATCAACAAAACAAGTCACACTCATCGTGGATGACAGGCAGATTACTGTGCCCGAGGGTGTTTCTGTGATGCACGCTGCCGCTGTGGCTGGGGTCATGGTGCCTAAACTCTGTGCAACAGACAGCTTGGAGCCTTTTGGTTCATGCCGCTTGTGCCTGGTGGAAATAGAAGGCCGCCGTGGTTACCCGGCGTCTTGCACCACGCCAGTGGCTGAAGGCTTGGTGGTGCATACGCAAACGCCGAAATTGGCAGATATTCGTCGTGGCACCATGGAGCTGTATATTTCAGACCATCCGTTGGATTGTTTAACTTGTGCGACAAATGGCGATTGTGAATTGCAAGACATGGCGGGTGCGGTTGGCCTGCGTGAGGTGCGCTACGGCTACGATGGTGAAAATCATCTTAAAGCCGCCAAAGATGAAACTAACCCGTACTTCACGTTTGATCCGAGCAAATGTATTGTCTGCTCACGCTGTGTACGTGCTTGTGAAGAAACCCAAGGCACCTTTGCATTAACCATTTCAGGGCGCGGTTTTGAATCCAAAGTCTCTGCCGGCAATAAAGATTTTATGGATTCCGAGTGTGTGTCTTGCGGCGCTTGTGTTCAAGCTTGCCCGACGGCAACACTGATTGAAAAAACCATTATTGAAGCGGGCACGCCTGAACATAGCGTGACCACAACTTGTGCTTACTGTGGTGTGGGTTGTAGCTTCGATGCGGAAATGAAAGGCGAAGAAGTGGTACGCATGACGCCAAGTAAGCAGGGCGGCGCCAATCACGGCCACTCTTGTGTAAAAGGTCGTTTTGCTTGGGGTTACGCGACGCACAAAGACCGTATCACCACCCCAATGATACGTAAAAGTATTAGCGACCCTTGGCAACAAGTGGGTTGGGATGAAGCGATTAGTTATGCTGCGAGTGAATTAACGCGTATTCAAAAACAACATGGTAGCGATGCTATTGGTGGTATTACTTCGTCACGTTGTACCAATGAAGAAGTTTACGTGACACAAAAATTAATTCGTGCCGTGTTCGGCGTGAATAACGTGGATACTTGTGCACGTGTTTGCCATAGCCCAACTGGTTATGGTTTGAAACAGACGTTGGGTGAATCAGCTGGTACACAAACCTTTGATTCTGTCATGTATTCCGACGTGATTTTTATCATCGGTTCAAACCCAACTGATGGTCACCCTGTGTTCGCATCACAGATGAAACGCCGCTTGCGTGATGGTGCAAAGTTAATTATTGCCGATCCGCGTGAAATTGATTTAGTGGCTAACACCCCACATGTGCGCGCTGATTACCATCTGAAATTGCGTCCAGGTACTAATGTAGCCTTAGTGTCTGCCATTTCTCATGTCATTGTCACCGAAGGTTTGGTACAAGAAGATTTTGTTAAAGAGCGCTGTGAGTGGGATTCATTCATCGCTTGGCGTGATTTTGTAGCAAAACCTGAAAACTCACCAGAAGCTTTGGCGGCGGAATTAGGCATTGAGCCTGAGACTTTGCGTGCTGCGGCAAGGCTGTATGCCACTGGCGGTAATGCTGCTATTTACTATGGCTTGGGTGTGACTGAGCATAGCCAAGGTTCAACAACGGTGATGGGAATTGCCAATTTGGCCATGGCCACAGCCAACATTGGCCGCGAAGGCGTGGGTGTAAATCCATTGCGCGGTCAAAACAATGTGCAGGGCTCATGTGATATGGGTTCTATGCCGCACGAATTTCCAGGTTATCGTCACGTTGCAGATGATGCAACACGTGCCTTGTTTGAATCTGCATGGGGCAGGCCGCTGAGTAAAGAGCCAGGTTTACGTATTCCTAATATGTTGGATATGGCCTTAGAGGGTGGTTTCAAAGCGCTGTATTGTGTGGGTGAAGATATTGTGCAATCTGACCCAAACACCCAGCACGTAACCCACGCGCTGGAAAATATGGAATGCGTGATTGTGCAAGACTTGTTCTTAAACGAGACTGCGATGTTTGCGCATGTGTTTTTCCCGGGCGCGTCATTTTTAGAAAAAAGCGGTACTTTCACCAATGCGGAGCGTCGTATTTCACCAGTGCGTCGTGTGATGAAACCGAAAAATGGTTATGAAGATTGGGAAGTGACTGCCAAATTATCAGAAGCTTTGGGCTACCCAATGCAATACACACATGCTTCAGAAATCATGGATGAAATTGCCGCACTAACCCCGACTTTTAAAGGTGTCAGTTTCAAAAAACTGGATGAGCTGGGCAGCATTCAATGGCCATGTAATGATGAGCATCCTGAAGGTACGCCGATTATGCACATCGACGAATTTGTGCGTGGTAAAGGCAAGTTCTTTGTAACGCAATATGTGCCAACCACCGAGAAAGTAAATGCCAAGTTCCCATTGATTCTGACTACCGGCCGTATTTTGTCGCAATACAATGTGGGCGCGCAAACTCGTCGCACCAAAAACACTGCCTGGCATCAGGAAGATTTATTGGAAATTCATCCTCACGATGCTGAAGATCGCGGTATTAAAGAGGGCGACTGGGTAGGTATTAGTAGCCGTGCCGGTGAAACTGTATTACGTGCAAAAGTGACCGAGCGGGTGCAGGTTGGCGTGGTATACACTACCTTCCATCATCCCGAATCAGGCGCCAATGTGATTACTACCGATAACTCAGATTGGGCAACTAACTGTCCTGAATACAAAGTGACGGCGGTGCAAATTACACGCGTGAGCCAGTTGTCAGATTGGCAAAAACACTACAAAACTTTTAGTGAAGCACAAATTGCTTTTGCCAATAAGAAAGTCGATGCAGTAAAAGTTGGATAAACCAGCGCAAATAGCACAAGTACCATTGATTATGGATGTGCCATTGAGTCACTTTACAGTGGCGCAATGGCAAGACGGGAAACTGCAGCAAGCGCAAGATGACTTGGCGGAAGAAACGCCGGTAGCCTTGATTTACAACGGGGTATCACATGCGGTCATGTTGGCGACAGCGCAAGATTTAGAAGATTTTGCACTCGGGTTTTCCTTATCCGAAGGCATCGTGAGTAGTGCAAGTGAGTTGTATAGCATTGAAACTCAGCAACAGCGCAATGGTATTGAGTTGCATTGTGAAATTGCCAGCGAGCGCTTTGTAGAATTAAAACAGCGCAGACGCACATTGGCTGGTAAAACGGGTTGTGGTTTATGTGGAGCAGAGAGTTTGGAGCAGGCGGTGCGCTATCCCAAGCCGCTTGTTACGGAAGAAGTATTTTCTGCTAGTGTGATTGCGCGAGGCTTGGCTGCAATACAGTCGCAGCAGGGCTTACAACAAAAAACCGGCGCCACGCATGCCAGTGCTTATGTATTGGCAGACGGCAGTATATATTTGTTGCGTGAAGATGTAGGTAGGCATAACGCGCTAGATAAGCTTGTCGGCGCTTTAGAAAAAATTCGCATTAAGCAACTGCGTTTGCCATCAGGTTTTGTGATTACTACTAGCCGTGCGAGTTTTGAAATGGTGCAAAAAACTGCCAGTGCTGGTGTTGCGATGTTAGTAGCAGTTTCTGCACCCACTGGTTTGGCGGTGCGAGTTGCCGAGCAATGTGGTTTAACTTTAGTAGGGTTTGCCAGAAAAGACCGTTATGTGGTGTATAGCCACGGCGGCAGAATTTTGAACGAATGATAATAAATAACCCATTATTAGATAGAAAAACTGGATCATGGATATACAACGTTTAATTATTATGGCGAATCAGATTGGTGATTTTTATGAGTCCTATCCTGACCAAAGCCATGCGCAGGTTGACATTGCAGAGCACCTGAATAAGTTTTGGGCACTGCCAATGCGTAAACAGATTGCCCAGTATGTAGGCGAACAAGGTGGCGCGGGTTTGCATCAGCAGGTGCAGGTCGCGATAAAGAATCATCTGCACCTGTGATTGAGGCTTAAATTTGAGCGCTGCCCTTATAGGCGCTCATAAAGCCTAAAGCTTTCTTTCCTATCGGCGGCTCTTTTGCCTTTCCAGATTAGCTTCCATTCATCGCTAGGTTGCATTTTTGCGCTACCACGCATGTCTTGAATCAAGTAATAATTACAAGCCAATTGATTGGTTTTTTCAAAATCTTGTAAGTCGATGTTGGTGTAATAGCTCATCAGCATGCGTTGCGACTGGCCGACTTCAAGGCTGCTGATACAAGTGGTATTTTTAGGTATCACTTTCATCATGCTGGCAAACACTGGTTGGTAACTCTTCGCCGCATCTATCCAAGGTAGCCATAAGGTCATGAGTAAGCCCCAGCCAAAGGTCATGCCCACCGCCCAGTTAGTCACGGTTGAGCGATTGCTTTGTTTAGCGCGTACGCAGGTAAAAAGCCAAATGGCCGTAATAAACACTGCCAATACCAACATGACCCAATGCAGCTCGGTAGCGTTAGAGCCTGACAAAAACTGCATGCGTTCTTTGATTTTAGCAGGGTGGCCAGTCATCATGGCAACCCAGCCCAGCCAAATTAAAAAGCCGATTAAGCCAAATAAGCTAATGCCAAACCAATTCAACGCTGCCGCGGCACCTCGTTTTAAGTGCTCAACACTGCCTGCTCCTAGTGCCACTAATGGTAGCAATAGGGGCATGGCGTTGATGTCTTTTGAACCTGCCCCAAAGCCTAATACAAACAGCGTGGTTGCAAAAAATACCAGGATAAGCTGAAATTTTGGTTTAACCAACAAATGTGCGCGATGGCGCCACAAGCCCCATAATGCTAAAGGTAAAGCAGGCCACGCATACCAAATGAGTATGCGGGAAAAATAAAAATGATTGTTTAAATCAAAGCCAGACCAATTTGTGTCTAGCCACAGCTTCAAAATTGCAGGGTGTTGTAAGTATGCAAGTAACAGCCAAGATGCAATCAACGGCGTAGCAATCGCAAGCGCAGCGAAGAGTACTTTCATGAAGCTAATGCTGCGCCAAGGTTTGAACAGTAATGGAAGTAATAATCCGCTGGCAATTAAAATCAGTGGTGCAATAAAACCATCGGCTAAAAAGCCAACACCTATTGCGAGCCCAAGTAAACCACTGGCACGCCATGGCCTGCGTTTGGACAAGGCCAATGCATAAAATCCGCTAGCAGTGGCTGCAAGTGTTGCAACTTCGGCGTTGAGGCTATGTGCGTTGATCACTAAACCAATGGTGCCGATCATGATGAAAGTAGCGTGGCGACCGACACCTCTTGCCCATAACTCACGACCAGACATGCCTACCATGAGTAGCACAATTGACATCCATAACACGTTGATGAGTCTTGCCCCGTCATGCATGCTGAAAAATGGAGCGAGCAACTTTGCGCTTATCGCTGCACTTAGATAATACAAAGGAGGAGATTCTATGGCGCTTTCGCCTGCAGCGAGCGGAGTGATTAAACTGCCACCATCAATAATACCTTTTACGATGGTAATACCTGATGCTTCTAGTGGTTTCCATGGCGCGTGACCGGTGAGACCAAACAAAATCCAAATGGCGCAAAGCACTAGTAATAAATGCGTTTTTGCATTTTCACCAATACGTGCACGCGGGGTAGACATGTTGCCTTGCCAGTCATGATCAAGTTGGAAACGCATAGGGAGTATTAATTTTATTATTTGATAAAAAGATATTTTATATGAGACTGTAGGTTATCCGAATATTGCATGCTAACCAAACGTCACATTAAAGCAAAAAGGCAGCCTAAGCTGCCTTTTTGAACAATTATTTACGAATATTTCGTAAATAATCTTACATACCGTATTTTTTGCGGAATTTATCAACGCGACCGGCAGTGTCAAGAATCATTTGTTTACCAGTGTAGAACGGGTGTGATTTTGATGACACCTCGATTTTAACCAGTGGATACTCTTTACCGTCAGTCCACTTGATAGTGTCACGTGCTGCGATAGTAGAGCGTGTTAAAAAAGTAAAATCCGCGCCGATGTCTTGAAACACGACTTCGCGGTATGCTGGATGAATTCCATCTTTCATGATAATAGCCTCAGTATTGATTGCCGAATGATACGGCAAAATTATAGTGCGCATTTTTGCGGTAACTCGGCATTATATTTACAAAGGCCGAGTGATGCAAGGTAATTGTTAACGTTGAGTTTTTAGCCTCTACGCATGCTGTCAAAGAAATCACCATTGTTCTTGGTGGACTTGATTTTGTCGAGCAAGAACTCCATCGCTTCGAGGTCGTCCATAGGGTAGAGCAATTTGCGTAAAACCCAAATTTTTTGTAGTACGTCTTTTTCGATAAGCAACTCTTCGCGACGTGTACCGGATTTGTTGACGTTAATCGCAGGGTAAATACGTTTTTCAGCCATGCGGCGGTCAAGATGGATTTCCATGTTGCCGGTGCCTTTAAACTCTTCGTAGATCACGTCATCCATGCGTGAGCCAGTGTCCACCAGCGCAGTAGCAATGATGGTAAGTGAGCCGCCTTCTTCAATGTTACGTGCTGCGCCAAAGAAACGTTTTGGGCGCTGTAAAGCGTTGGCGTCTACACCGCCGGTCAACACTTTGCCAGACGATGGAATGACCGTGTTATAAGCACGTGCCAGACGCGTAATCGAGTCTAATAGAATCACTACATCTTTTTTGTGTTCAACTAAGCGCTTAGCTTTTTCCAACACCATTTCAGCCACTTGTACATGACGCGTTGCTGGCTCATCAAAAGTAGACGCTACGACTTCGCCTTTTACTGAACGCGTCATTTCTGTTACTTCTTCTGGACGTTCGTCAATCAGCAATACGATTAAGATGATGTCAGGGTGGTTAGCAGTAATTGCGTGTGCAATATTTTGCATCATCACCGTTTTGCCGCTTTTTGGGCTTGCTACCAACAAACCACGTTGACCGCGACCAATTGGTGCAATCATGTCAATCACGCGGCTGGTGATGTTTTCTGCACCTTTAATGTCGCGTTCTAGTTTAAGCGGAATCGTTGGGAATAACGGCGTTAAGTTTTCAAACAGAATTTTGTGCTTGGTGTTCTCTGGCGCTTCGCCATTCACCATGTCTACTTTCACCAGTGCAAAGTAGCGTTCGCCATCTTTAGGGATGCGAATTTCACCTTGGATACTGTCGCCAGTGTGCAGGTTGAAGCGGCGAATCTGTGACGGTGACACGTAGATATCATCAGGGCCTGCAAGATAAGAAGTATCAGGTGAGCGTAAAAATCCAAAACCGTCTTGCAACACTTCGAGCGTACCATCGCCAAAAATACTATCGCCTTTTTTCGCTTTATTCTTCAGGATAGCAAAAATTAAATCCTGTTTGCGCATTCGACTGGCATTATCAATTTCATTGGCAATAGCCATTTCAACTAACTCAGTTACTGGTAGGTGCTTAAGGTCTGATAAGTGCATGAAGTCTCGCTAAAACAAGATTTTGAAGAGTAGATTAAAGCTTTTGAATTAAGAGCTAGGGAATTTAAGTTTAAAGACTGAAGATAGAGATGCTTGGTTCAACTAATAAAGAAAAAGTTTAACCAAGCATTTGAATTTAATGCCAAGCGTAAAGTGTTTAGATGTTGCTGTCAATAAAAGCAGTTAATTGAGATTTTGACAACGCGCCGACTTTGGTAGCTTCAACATTGCCATTTTTAAACAGCATTAAAGTAGGAATACCACGAATGCCATATTTAGGCGGCGTTTGTTGATTGTCATCAATATTTAGTTTTGC
>NCHI01000037.1 GCA_002281815.1 Methylotenera sp. 24-45-7 | reverse complement strand
GCGGGTGTCTAAACATATTTTTTGCATCAGGTCTTGCAGGTCACGCCCGGCGCTATCAGTGATAGGTACGATGGTGCCGATCACATGCTGGCCGATAATTTCTTCAGACTTATAACCAAAAAATTGCTGACCGAATGAGTTGAGAAATGTTACACAGCCTTGCGCATTCCAGCGCAGAATAATACTGTTGGCAGATTCAACCAGCTCGCGATATTTCTGCTCACTTTGGTCCAGTTTAGATTCGGCATTTTTACGCTCACTAATATCAATACCCATGCCCACCAAACAATCAATGCCTTTGAAGGTTACATTTCTGCCGGTAAATAAATAAGGAGTCTTTTGGCCATTTTTGGCTAGTAAGCCCGCCTCGACAAACGCTTGACCATGGGTGAATACTTCTGCAATTTTTTCTGCAATTCCGGCCTTTTCTTCAGGTGCAAAAAAATCCAGCGGATGCATCTTGGAGATTTCTTTATTGGTATAGCCGGTAATCGTTTGAAAGTTGTGATTCCAGCGCAGGAACTTGCCTTCGTGATTATAAAAATACAGAATGCCCGGCATGCTTTCTATCATCATGTCGGAAAAAAGGGTTTCATTTTCCGCAATCATTTCAGCTTGTTTGCGATTTTCCTCACGCGCTAAATTCTCTAATGCAAACGAGATGTTGTCGGTTGCCTCTTCTAGCAAGGCAATTTCTTTATCTTGGAAAAATAAGGGTTGTTCTGCGTATACGCTAATTGTGCCGCACACTTTATTGTTGGCGCGAATAGGAAATGCAGCAGAAGCGCGAAAGCCGCGACGGTTAATTTCTTCGCGCCAAGCCAATGTTGCCGCGTCTTGTTGCATGTCGTTACAAATATAGGGTTTCTGAGAGCGAAAAGCGAGGCCAGATGGGCCCCTGCCTTCAGGCCTGTCGTCTGAATACACTTTGATGGTACTAAGGTAGTTATTATCATCACCCCAAACTGCTGCGGGCAGCAGTTGATTGGTTTTAGGGTTGTTCCAACCTACCCACGCCATTTTAAAGCCGCCTTCTTCTACCAATATGCGGCATAAAGTATTGAACAATTGCTCTTGGTTGGGTAGCCAGATGATGGCTTGATTCACTTTGGTGAGTGCGGCATATAAGCGCGACAGTTGTGCGATTTCACGCTGTTGCTGCTTAAATAAAGTGATGTCTCGTATCATGCCCAGTAGCTTGCCATCTGGCATGGTGGTGACAATGATTTCAGCGCTGAATACGGAGCCATCTTTGCGCTTTAGTAGCCACTCCCGAATGTAATCCTGTTTGGCATTAATATGATCTAGCGCGGGTTGAATGTGTGGGATTTCACTGTGCACAATAATGTCGCTGGCGTGCATACCTATCAGTTCATCGCGGCTGTAGCCCAGCATCTTACAAATGCTGGGATTGGCATCTAAATAGTAGCTCTGGGTATCGGCAATAAGAATACCGTCGGGCGCATACTCAAAGAGTGCCCGATATCTTGCTTCAGCGGCTTCGCGCTCAGAACTCGCGTCTGCAACTGCTGGCGTTTGATTCTTAACGTGATGTTTTGTCAAGATATTTCATTCTTTTTTTTGTTAATCTTATGCTACCACACAAATAAACAATATTGATTAAACTGCTGCCTGCGAAGCGATGTTGCAGCGTATTGTTTTATTAAACATTTTTGTTAAATGAAACAAGTAATCAATTGACGACCATGTTTTTTACAGCTTGATTCACATCCAGTGTGAATTAAATTTCGCGAGTTGATAAATCACCACTACAATCACTAAATATTCGCACACGATTGAATTAAAAAAGCATACATATCACTTACATTAAGGCTGTAATAGCGATGAGACTAGAAGGTTTAGCTTCGGTACTATTTAAAGACGACATCAAAACCATGACTGCACTCAGATTGACCCGCTCGTTTTTAATAGCAATATTTTTGCCATTGGCAGTTACCGCCATTCAGTGGTCACTTTGGGATAGCATTAGCCCATCTTCTTGGTTTTTGTTTTGGCCTACCGTATTTTTCTGTATATTTTTAGGGAGTTTTATCGAGGGGCTGGTAGCCGTTTTTGTTGCCGCAGCCTGCGCTTGGTGGTTTTTTGTGCCGCAGCCGTTTACGCTCATCAAACATGATTATGCAAGCGTCGCTGCTTTGTTGATATTTGTGTCACTCAATGTGTTTGTGTGTGTTTTGTATGCATTTTTAAAGCGCTCAAAAGCAATCGCTGATGCCAATTTAGCTAAAGTAAGCGCAACCCATAAGCTGTTGTTAGATGCATTGGCAGATGGCATTTTTATCGCGCAGGATTTTAAGTTTGTATTTTGTAATCCCGCGTTGCCCAACTCATTGGGCTATAGCGCGCAAGAATTTAATGGTTTCCCTTTTCACAAGGTAGTGGCGCCAGAGTTTCTGTCTATTTGGACCGAACGTTTTCAACAGAGAATTTCTGGAGCTTATCAACCTGAACGCTACTATGAAGTTCAGTTTATCCATAAAAATGGCAGCTATGTCTGGATGGAATTAAGAGCCAGCGTTGCCAGTTATCAAGACCGACCGGCGGTGCTGGGTATTGTGCGTGACATTTCGAACAGAAAAAAACAGGAAGACCAACTGCGCCTAGCGAAAGCGGTGTTTCAAAATGCGCAAGAAGGCATTGCGGTCACAGATTTAGATAGAAAAATTCTTGCTACCAACCCAGCATTTAACTTAATTACAGAATATGGTGCAGAAGAGCTCATCGGTCAGCCGATTGACTTTTTGCACGTGGAAGACAAAAATCAAGATGCCATGCAGCAAATGCAGCAGTCATTAAAAGTTTCTGGTGCCTGGCAGGGCGAGATTTGGAAAAGACGCAAGAGTGGTGACGTGTATCGCGAATGGCTGGCGGTGAGTACTATCCGCAATACTACAGGTGCGCCGTTTCAGCTGATTGACATCAGCTTGGATATCAGCCGTATGAACCATGTAGAAACTTATATGGAGTATATGTCGCAGCATGATAGTTTGACGGATTTGCCAAATCGCTCATTACTTTACACCCGTTTGCAGCACACGTTAGCCAGAGCCAAGCGCGATCATAAAATATGTGCAGTATTGTTTATGGATTTAGATCGCTTCAAGCCAGTCAATGATGAGCTTGGGCATGCGGCTGGCGATGAAGTGCTGGTGGCGGTGGCAAGATGCATCAAGTCCAGAGTGCGTGACATTGATACCGTTGCTCGCCTTGGTGGTGATGAATTTGTTGTGGTGCTCGACGCTATAGACACCCATGCTGATGCGGTTGCTGTTGCGCAAGATTTGATTAATAGTATTCAGGTGCCGATTACTTTGTCGTCTGGCGCTTCGGTTACTGTAGGCGCAAGCATTGGCATTAGCCAGTTTCCTGATGATGGCGATACGGTAACTTTGCTGCTAGAGAAAGCTGATATGGCTTTGTACGATGCGAAAAGAGCGGGGCGTGGTACTTATAAACTGTATGAAGCTGAGCTGGCTTAGTCTGCAATTTTAAAAGGATTAAAGTCGGTTTTGTGGTCGTAATAATCTTCGTTTTCGGCTTTTTTCAAAAACGCGACAATTTTGTAAACCGCTGGCGTAAAAGCCACTTCTACGGCAATTTTTGCAATAATCTGCGCGCCTATCACCAATGGAATTTTGTCATTAGGAATGATATTGGTATTCCAAAATGCCAGCGGTACAAAAATCACCGTGTCTACCGCCTCACCAAAAATAGTGCTGGTAATAGTTCTTTGCCACAAATGTTTACCTTTAGCCCAGATTTTCATTTTGGCCATGATTAAACTATTGGTAAATTCACCAATCGCAAACGCAATTAAGCCCGCAAGCGAGATGCGCCAAGTAGAACCAAACGCAATTTCATACACTTCCTGATGTTGCCAAAATGGTGCCGGTGGCAGTGCCACGATCATCCACGCCATCAATGAGGCAAATGCCAAACCAGCAAAGCCAGCCCAAATCACTCTTCTGGAAGCGGAGTAGCCGTAAACTTCGGTGAGAATATCGCCAAAAATAAACGAAATCGGAAAGAACAGCACGCCAGCGCCAAAGGTGAGCGTGCCCAGCAGCGCGGTATCTATTTGCGTGACTTTAGCCGGGCCTATCAGGTTTGAGCACACCAAAACGGTGACGAAAGCCGCCATGATGAGGTCATAATATTTTCTTGGTTTTTGTTGCATGACTTAAATGTAACAGATGCAATTGATGTGTGAATGCAAAGTTTTGTAAACTTTTTGGTGTAGATTGAAATTTATTCGATTAATGATTGCCGTAAATATATCGCAAAATTATTTCGCTTAAAGATTGCCCGCATCACTGCATTTTTAAATTTGAATTACTTATCATACCAATCAAAACTATAAAATTCACTAATTTGTTTATGCGCCTATAATGAATTCAGTCAAGTTTAAATGTAGCTTTGCATTACTTTGAATGCAGCCATATTTTTTACTCACTCAATAAAAAGGAGTTTACACATGGATAACAAACAGTCTTCTTCAGCCGGCAAATGTCCGGTAATGCACGGTGCAAATACTACAGTCGCATCTTCAAACACGGCATGGTGGCCTAATGCGCTCAATCTAGACATCCTGCATCAGCACGATAGTAAGACCAATCCTTTAGGTGAAGGGTTTAATTATGCCGAGGAGTTTAAAAAGCTCGATTTACAGGCGGTTAAAAAAGATTTAATAGCGCTGATGACCGATAGCCAAGAGTGGTGGCCAGCGGATTGGGGACACTACGGTGGTTTGATGATACGTATGACATGGCACGCTGCGGGTACTTATCGTATTGCCGATGGGCGTGGCGGTGCGGGTACTGGCAACCAACGTTTTGCGCCGCTGAATAGCTGGCCAGACAACGTCAACTTGGATAAAGCGCGCCGTCTGTTATGGCCAATTAAAAAGAAATACGGTAACAAGCTGTCATGGGCAGATTTGATAGTGCTGGCAGGTAATATGGCTTATGAGTCTATGGGGCTTAAAACTTTTGGCTTTGCCGGTGGCCGTGCCGATATTTGGCACCCAGAAAAAGATATTTACTGGGGCTCTGAAAAAGAGTGGTTGGGCAACGCTGACCGCTACGATGGCGACAACCGAGAAAGTTTAAAAAATCCGCTGGCGGCTGCGCACATGGGTTTGATTTATGTGAATCCAGAAGGTGTGAATGGCCAACCTGATCCACTCAAAACAGCCCAAGATGTGCGTTTGACTTTTGCACGCATGGCGATGAATGATGAAGAAACTGTGGCACTGACTGCGGGTGGTCATACCGTGGGTAAATGTCACGGCAATGGTAAGGCAGATTTAATCGGCCCTAATCCAGAATCGGCAGACATCGAACAGCAAGGGTTTGGTTGGCACAACAGCCATGGTAAAGGTATGGGTGGCGACACGGTAACCAGCGGCTTGGAAGGTGCATGGACAGCACATCCAACCCGATGGGACAACGGCTATTTCTATAACCTGTTTAATTATGAATGGGAACTGAAAAAAAGTCCGGCGGGTGCTTGGCAGTGGGAACCCATCAACATGAAAGAAGAAGACAAGCCAGTGGATGTAGACAATCCGTCTGTGCGTCATAACCCTATCATGACCGATGCTGATATGGCGATGGTGAAAGACCCCGCTTACAGAAAAATATCCGAGCGTTTTTACAAAGACCCAGCATATTTTTCAGAGGTGTTTGCACGCGCTTGGTTTAAATTAACGCACCGTGATTTAGGGCCAAAAACCCGTTATTTGGGTGCGGATGTGCCTAAAGAAGATTTGATTTGGCAAGATCCAGTGCCTAAAGCAGATTACACTTTAAGTGATGCGGAAGTTTCGGATTTAAAAGCTAAATTACTCAATAGCGGATTGAGCGTGTCAGAGATGGTGGCGACCGCATGGGATAGTGCGCGTACCTTCCGTGGTTCAGATTATCGTGGCGGAGCCAATGGCGCACGCATTCGCTTAGCGCCGCAAAAAGACTGGGCGGGTAACGAGCCAGCGCGCTTGCAAAAAGTGCTACGTGTGCTCGAAGGTATACAAGCGGGCTTGGCCAAAAAAGTCAGCATCGCTGATCTAATTGTGCTGGCTGGTAGCGCTGCGGTTGAAAAAGCGGCACATGATGCAGGGGTGAATATTCATGTGCCATTTGCGCCAGGGCGTGGTGATGCAACGGACGACATGACAGACTCAGATTCATTTGCGGTGTTGGAGCCGATTCATGATGGGTATCGCAACTGGCAGAATCAACATTATGCTGCCACGCCAGAAGAGTTGTTGCTGGATCGTACGCAATTGATGGGCTTAACTGCACACGAAATGACCGTGTTGGTTGGTGGTATGCGTGTGCTTGGTACTAACCATGGCAACACCAAGCATGGCGTGTTCACCGAGCGTGAAGGTGTGTTGAGCAATGACTTTTTTGTGAACCTGACCGATATGCGTTACACCTGGAAGCCAACTGGTCGCAATTCTTATGAGGTATGTGACCGCAAAACCGGTGCCGTGAAATGGACAGCGACGCGCGTGGATTTAGTATTTGGCTCTAATTCTGTGCTGCGTTCTTATGCAGAAGTGTATGCGCAAGACGATGCCAAAGAAAAGTTCGTCAAAGACTTTGTACAAGCTTGGGTCAAGGTGATGAACGCAGATCGTTTTGATTTACAGCGCAGCATAATTTAGCGCAGCATAATTATATTAAGAAAATAACTTAAGCAATGACAAAGGGGGCTTCGGCTCCCTTTGTCATTTAGCTTCGCTGTAGTCGTTGATGTAAAGTTTTCATACTTTCAAATAAAGGTAGCAGACCAATCCCAATCACAAAGGCCAGCAGCCATTGCAGCAAAGTGGGGCTGTGAAAATTAAACGCTGCGCTCAAGCTTGGAATGCAAGTCACTGCAATCAAACCCAGCATGGTGAGCAGTAACACGACAATACCAACCCGCGACACATCAGAAAAAATGCCTTGCCAACGTACGGTCAAGCTGCGGCTAGAAAAAACCAGCGTTGCATTAGCCGTGACCAACACAATAAAAGTAAGTGCTCGCGCAACATCAATAGGCTCGTTGTGATTGATTAAATAAGTGTAAAACCCTGCTGTCACCAGCGTAATTAGCAGGCCTTGGCTCAGACTCAATAAAATATGTTGTTTAGAGACTAAGTGCTCAGTTTTGGGTCTGGGCGGTTGTTGCATTAAATTGGTTTTTGGCTGTTCTGCTTCAAACACAATCGAGCACGCCGGGTCGATAACCAGTTCTAAAAAAGCGATATGTATAGGTGCTAACAAAAGTGGCAAGCCAAATAGCAATGGCAAAATGGAAAGCCCGATAATCGGCACGTGTACCGCCAAGGTGTAAATAATGGCTAGCCGCAGATTGCTAAAAATGCGTCTACCCAAACTAATTGCAGTCACAATCGAAGTGAAGTCATCATGCAGCAGCACAATAGACGCTGCTTCACGTGCCACATCGGTGCCGCGATTACCCATGGCAATGCCAATGTGTGCGGCTTTGAGCGCAGGTGCATCGTTCACGCCATCACCGGTCATGGCAACCACTTCGCCTTGTGCTTTTAAGCATTCCACAATATTCAATTTTTGCTGCGGGGTCACGCGTGCAAATACATTGGTGCGCGCTATTTGTTGCTGCATGTTTTGTGCATCCATTGCCGCAATTTCCTTGCCGCTTAATATCTGGCTGCAATCAATGCCTGCCTGCATGGCAATCGCTTTGGCTGTGGTGGGGTAGTCACCGGTAATCATCATGACACGAATGCCGGCTTGATGGCACTGGGCAACAGCTGCTTGCACATTGTCACGCAAGGGGTCGGCTAAACCCACCAAGCCCACCAACTCAAAAGCAAAGTCGTTTTGAAGTTCAGGCCAAGATAAATGATTGGCATGGCGTGCCTTGGCGACGGCAAGTACGCGCAAGCCTTTGATTGCCATAGCCTCAGCGCTATGCATCAAATCATTGTGCTGTTGGCTGTTAAGCCGACATAGTGTTGCAATGGCCTCTGGCGCACCTTTAGTGGCAACTGTGTCATGGCTATTTTCTAAATTGCGCCATAGGTGTGACATGGCGAGTAATTCAGGTGAGAGCTCATATTCACGTGCCAGCTCCCAACCTGCATGTTCACGTTTTACATCATCCAAATGCGTTTGTGCCAAGCGGTGAAACGCGAGTTCCATCGGGTCGTTAGGGGCAATTTCACTTGCCAGTAATGCATATTCAATCAGTTCAAGAAAGTTTGTAGATACGCTATGCGGCAACAAATGATGCGCATCCAGTGTTTCACCTGCAACAGATAAGGCCGCAACTTCCATGCGATTTTCTGTGAGTGTGCCCGTTTTATCCACGCACAGCACTGTGGTTTCTCCCAGCGTTTCGATGGCGTTCAAGCGGCGCGTTAGCACCTGATGTGCGGCAATGCGCCGCGCACCTAGCGCAAAAAACACAATCATAATCACTGGCAGTTCCTGCGGAATCAGGCTCATTGCCAGCACAATGCCACTGAGTAAGCCTTGCAGCCAACCACCTCTTAACACCCAATATAAAACAGTGAGCAATAAACTCGCGCTGATGCCCAAAATCACCAGGCGCTTGGTGAGCAAATTAATTTCGTCACGCAACGGTGACGATTCCATACTGATGTCTTGCAGAGATTGGCCGATTTTGCCTAATTCGGTATCGCTACCAGTGGCGCTGACATGCACCAAGCCCTGTCCGCGCACGGTGAGTGAGCCGGCGTATACTTTGGAAATGTCGGCAGTTTTGCTCACCATTTCTGATTCGCCAGTGAGCAGTGATTCATCCACCGCAAGTTCATGTGCTTCTAGCACCACACCATCTGCAGCAATACGATCACCTTCGGCCAACATTAAAATATCGCCACGCACTACTTGCTGGCCGGCGATGCGCACTGGAATGCCGTCACGAATGACCAATGCGCGTGGGCTAGATAAATCTCGCAACGCTGCCAGTGTGGTTTCGGTTTTGCGGGTTTGTATGATGCTAATTGCCATGATGATGACCACAAAGCCTAATAACACGTAAGCTTCGCGGCTGTCGCCCATGGCGTAATAGATTGCGCCTGAGCCGAGTAACAGCAAAAACATCGGCTCGGCAGCCACTTCTAAGATAGTACTCAGTAGATTATCGCGCTGATCGGTGTTGAGTTCGTTTGGGCCATCAGCGGCTAAACGCTTAGCCGCTTCGCTGGAGCTGAGGCCAGAGATGGGGAGATTAGACATGTAAATGAGGTCTTATTGGATGCGCATGTTGAAATGCAATTTTAAGTAAACTCAAACCCTGCGTTGAGGATTTCAAGGCAAGCATCAACAGCGAGTGCGTCATATAAAGTGCCACGATTATTTTTAATTTCATCTATGGCCGCTTGCAAGCCTAAAGTTGGACGATACGGACGGTGTGAGGCGATTGACTCCACCACATCCGCCACTGCCACAATACGTGCTTCTAGCAATATCGCATCCCCACGTAAGCGGTTGGGGTAACCAGTGCCATCCACACGCTCATGGTGTTGGTGCGCGATTTCAGCAATGGGCCAGGGAAATTGAATATCTTTCAAAATATTAAAGCCCATGGTGGCATGCTCGCGTACTAACTGCATTTCAACCGGCGTGAGTTTTGATGGCTTGCTTAATATTTCAGCAGGAATGCCAATTTTTCCGATATCATGGATCATGGCCCCCAAACGCACGCCATGAATACGGTTCTCGTCTAAGCCCATTTTGCTGGCGATGCTACATGCCAAATCTGCCACTCTGCGTTGATGGCCGCCAGTGTAAGGGTCACGCAATTCTACCGCCATGGTGACGGTGTGGATGGTGCCTTCTAAGGCATTCTCAAGTACTTTTTGGTGTTCAAGTAAGGTTTGTTGTGCTTGTTTGAGTGTGGTGACATCTTGCACAGTGCCTTTGATTTTAATTGGCTTGTTGTCGCTGTCGTACACCACTTCATATTTTTGCTGTACGTATTTAATGTGGCCGTTATTACCGACAATTCGATATTCAATCTGCTGTGGGCTATGGCTGTTTAGGCTAGCTGCATATGCAGCTTTTACAAGATGAACGTCTTCGGGGTGAGTGCGTTTGAGCAAAGCGGCTTGCGTGCCGGGGAAATCATACTGATTCAATTCATAAATTCTATACACTTCATTAGAGCAAGTGATTTGTTGCGTCGCGATATCTTGTTCCCAATGTCCTAGATGCGCCATGCGCTGGGCTTCGGCCAGTTTATGCTCACTCTCGCGCAATGAGTCTTCAGCGTGTTTGCGGTCGGTAATGTCTAACGAAGTACCCAATAAATGTGTTGCCTGATTGTTTTTATCGTAAAGACCAATTTTAAAAGTATGTAACCAACGTATATCGCCGTTAGCCGTTTTGACTTTTTCTTCTAGCGTTTCAAGTAACTGATGGCTTTGCAATACAATGCGATCGTTTTGGGTAAAGCTGTCCGCCTGCTCTTTGGGGAAAAGGTCATAATCGTTTTTGCCAATCAAATCTGCGCGCGCATATCCCAACAAAGCCTCACCAGCTCTATTGAACATTTCAAAGCGCAGGTTTTTCGCGTCTTTAAGAAACACCATGACCGGGATGTTTTCAATAATAGAGTCCAGTAGTCTTTGAGAAGTTTTTAATTCATCTTTGATTAAAAGTTGCTCTGTAATATCTATAAAAGTGATCACGCCACCTTTAATCTCACCTTCCAATATCACTGGATAAGCCCAATAAGTCACTGGAAAGAATTCACCATTTTTGCGGCCGAACATTTCATGCTCAACATGTACGGATTTTCCGTCATGCAGTCCTCTTAGGATTCGGCACTCTTCTTTTAGGCATATCGTGCCATCTTTATGTGAGTGCTTCATCAGGCTATGCATTTCTTCGCCTAACAGTTCTGACTGCTGATTAAAGCCTAATATTTCAATGCAAGCGTCATTGGCAAAAGTGCATCGACCATCTAGGTCTACACCATAAATCGCATGGGCAATGGAGTTGGTGAGTAATGTGACTTGGGCTTCACTTTCTTCTATCGTCAGTATGGATTGCTTTTGGCGCCTGCCACCTATGAATAAGCCAAATAAGCCTAGCCCCCAAATCAAGCTGTGACCCAATATGAGCGAGTTGCGTTCTGCGTTTGCGGCGGCAATTACCTTGTCTATGGGCAGGGCAATGCTAACGCCACCGCGAATGTCACCGACTTTATCGCCATAGCGTGCATGACATTTTAAGCAATAACCATCGGTGACCATGGGGCGCATAAAGCGGAAATAGGTTTTGCCATCCGGGGTAATATCTATGGTGGCTTTTTCTTTCACGCCTTTTGCAAATGACTCTAGTGCGTCGGTCTCCCATGCGTCTGCTTGGTTCATGGGGTTGATTGGTTTTAGGCTGGAAATATGCAGCTTTACTTCAGCGCCACTGGCTGCCATGTTTTCTTGTATTAACCTGAATACATAAGATGAATTCAGCAGAGTAAGCTCTTTGCCGCTGGGCGTTTTAATATCTCTATCCACAATGTGGCTGAGCCATGGGCTACGCGGCGTCCTGTCGGTTACCGGTACATAAACGCCACCGTTATGAATAATCCAGTTGCGGTATTCCATGTTGATGGAGTGAATCGCCTCAACTTGCGCTTTGAGTTGGGTGTTATTGGTATGTGATTGCTGACGTAAATTCCAGATTAAAGAGGCTGCAACGATCAGCGTCCATGCCAGCATGATGGTTTTGAGATTGCGTTTAAGCTGAACTAGCTGTGAAATGGTGCCAGATTTAACCATGCTTTAACTCATTATTTTTTATGATTATTTTTACATACTTAAAGTCATTCTAGTCTTTGGCTGACAAAATATCCACAATATTGTTAATGTTATGTGCCGCAAAAGGTTTTGTACTGGCTATCGAGCGCAGATGATGGCGCTAGCGTGTATTTTTCTTCTAGTGTGTCTGTAGTGTAAGGCGAAGCTAGCACAGATAACAACTTTTCTAGCAAGGTCATGTTGTTGTCATCTACAGCTGCATCTAATGCCTCTTCTACCAAATGATTGCGTGGAATCACTGCCGGATTATTCTGCTGCATTAATTGTGCGGATTGTGCGAAATCCTGATGTTGTCTCGACAGTCGAGCTGTCCATCGTTTAAGCCAATCTTGAAAGCCCGTATCCTGAAAAATGGGCATGTGGTCTAGTGCGCTGGTGCCAAGTGCTTTAAAGGTATTGGTGTAGTCCGTCTGGTTTTTTTGCATATACATGAGTAAGTCTTCAGCCAGTTGCATATCCTCCGACTCTTGGTTAAACAAGCCTAGTTTTTTACGCATGCCCGCTAACCAATGATCTAAAAACTTGCTTGGAAATTCTGCCAGCAAATCTTGCGCTATCAGCACGGCCTGTTCTTCATCAGTGTTCAGCAACGGCAATAAACTTTCTGCGAAGCGGAATAAGTTCCAATGCGCGATAGGTGCTTGGTTGCCGAACGCATACCGACCTTGCGTATCTATTGAGCTAAATACTGTTTTTGGATCGTACTGATTCATAAAAGCACATGGTCCGTAATCAATCGTTTCACCACACAGGCTCATGTTGTCGGTATTCATTACACCATGAATAAATCCTACATGCATCCATTGCGCAATTAACTTGGATTGGCTTTCAATCACGCGCTCAAGCAAAGCTGGATATGGATTATCTGTATCAATAATGTCAGGAAAATGACGTTGTATGCTGTAATCAGCCAAAGCCTTCAATACCTGCATATCATTCATGGCGGCGCTATATTGAAACGTGCCCACCCGAATATGGCTATCTGCAATCCGTGTCAGAATTGCACCCGGGTATGCATCATCACGGAACACCATTTCTCCACTGTAAACGACTGCTAGACTTCTTGTGGTGGGCACGCCGAGTGCATGCATGGCTTCACTCATAATATACTCGCGCAGCATCGGACCCAGTGCCGCACGTCCATCACCAGAGCGCGAGTAAGCGGTTCTACCAGCGCCTTTCAGTTGCACATCTACACGTCGCTTATCAGGTGTTATGTGTTCACCCAGTAAAATTGCGCGCCCATCGCCTAATATGTTAAAACCGCCAAACTGGTGCCCCGCATAGGCCTGAGCAATTGGACAAGCCGTTTCGAAAATTTTATTGCCGGATAAAAACGCAGCGCCATTGCTTATCAAGGCTTCGCTATCTAAACCAAGCGTTTGTGCCAGCTGTTGGTTAAAGATTGCAATCGCCGGGTTTTTGACCGTTGTGGGATGAGTTTTTTGGTAAAGACTGCTCGGCAACTGTAGGTAGCTGTTGTCGAAATTAAAGCCGAATGTATCTATGCCGGAAGTGGATGCAGTTTTCATATGCGCTATAGTTTACTAAATTACTAGGATACTAGTTTAATAAATATAGGCTCGCAATCAGAATCCGTATCTGGTGCCGTTAGGTTGAATTATTTAGGCTTGTGTGCGCTATAAAAATCTGCGCACGTTGTTAAGAAGTTGCTGCGCTTAGCAACGACGATCTGGTTGTATTAAAGTAATTTTGTGATTTCTTCTCTCATATCCAGGCGCATACTCAAGTACTAGTTTGACAAGCTCAGCTTGTCGTCTTGCCCCTGTTTTGGCAAGTACTTCTTTAATTTGGCTGTAAGCCGTATTGATAGAAATATCGTATTTTGCAGCATATTCAGTTGCGGTCATACCGTTCACAATCGAAAGTGTAAGTCTGGCCTCGGCTTTTGTCAGGCCAAAAATACGTGAGATATCAGCAAAATAGGACTCAATATCCCGTTTTGATTCAAAGATAAACATTACAATACCTGGTGCATTAATACCAAAAGCAGTTTTATCCAAGCGCTGCAACATAATCTGCTGTTGATCTTCGGAGTTGATTAGATTTAGTTTTAGCTCCACACTGGCATCATGATTTAAAAGTTGTTGCATTGCCAATGTCAGTGTGTGTTGTGAATTTTTTTCAAAGCATTCGCTAATTAAATCTTTGCCAAGCAAAATAAACTCGTC
>NCHI01000189.1 GCA_002281815.1 Methylotenera sp. 24-45-7 | reverse complement strand
TCATTCGCAAATACTTGCTTAAAAAGTTTTTCAATTATTTCTTCTTTTAAAACAATTGGTAACATGCCATTTTTAAAGCAGTTGTTAAAGAATATATCTGCATAACTAGGTGCAATAATGACTTTAAAACCGTAGTCTTCCAATGCCCAAGGTGCGTGTTCACGGCTAGAGCCACAACCAAAATTTTCACGGGTCAGCAATATGCTGGCGCCCTGAAATCGCGCTTGATTGAGGACAAAGTCCTTGTTTAAAGGTCGTTGTGAATTATCCATCCCCGGCTCGCCACGATCCAGATAGCGCCATTCATCAAACGCATTTGGGCCAAAGCCACTACGCTTAATAGATTTTAGAAACTGTTTTGGAATAATGGCGTCTGTATCGACGTTCGCGCGGTCTAAAGGCGCCACTAAACCATTTAATTGCGTAAAAGCTTGCATGTTGTTTTCTTAAAATTGATGTTTCACAAATATTTAAAGTTTGTTTAAAGATGTTACTTAGCTGAATCCTTAATCACTTCGCCACCTTTTTGTATATCTTGACCCAGACCGTGTACGGTATTACATGCAGTAACAGTCATTGCCAACAACACTAAAAAGCATAATTTTTTCATCATCTTTATCCTTAAAAAATAATTAATTGTGTATTTTAAATCTAACGCTTCACTGCAAATCTAACAACTTTCCAAATCTCAAGACTTCCGAAATCTAAAGACTTCTAAAATCTAGAGACTTCTAACATCTACGAAATGCCCAGCAACAGCGGCAGCGGCAGCCATTTCAGGACTCACCAAATGCGTGCGGCCGCCCTGTCCCTGACGCCCTTCAAAGTTACGGTTTGATGTTGAGGCGCAACGTTCGCCTGGCTCTAATTTGTCAGCATTCATCGCCAAACACATTGAGCATCCTGGTTCACGCCACTCAAAACCAGCCGCTTTAAATATTTTATCTAAACCTTCTTGCTCAGCTTGCGCTTTCACTAGGCCAGAACCTGGTACCACTAAAGCCAACTTTACATTAGGCGCAATGTGCTTACCTTTAGCCACAGCTGCTGCCGCACGCAAGTCTTCGATACGTGAATTCGTGCATGAGCCGATAAACACTTTATCAATCGCAATATCGGTAATCGGCGTGTTCGGTGTTAAGCCCATATAAGCGTAAGCACGCTCCCAGTCACCGCGCTGCACTTCATTTTTTGCCATATCCAAACTTGGCACTTTACCTTCAACACTTACTACCATTTCAGGTGATGTACCCCATGTCACTTGCGGCTGAATCTCTTCTGCTTTCAGAGTGACTACAGCGTCAAATTTGGCACCTTCATCACTATGTAAAGTATTCCAGTAAGCAACAGCTAAATCCCAATGCTCGGCCTTGGGTGAGAATGGGCGGCCTTTTACATAGTTAATGGTCGTTTCATCCACCGCCACCATGCCTGCGCGCGCGCCAGCTTCAATCGCCATGTTGCAGAGGGTCATGCGACCTTCCATACTTAAACCGCGAATTGCAGTACCTGCAAACTCAATCGCATAGCCAGTACCGCCAGCAGTACCAATTTTGCCGATAATCGCCAAAGCCACATC
>NCHI01000188.1 GCA_002281815.1 Methylotenera sp. 24-45-7 | reverse complement strand
TGAAATTCGTACTGGCTGGTCTGCCGGACTAAAACAGGTGTTTCAACAATTACCCAGTCCGGATTGGGGTGGATAAATTTCTGTAAGCTTAATGCATCATCTGCATTATTAAGCGCACCAACATGGCTGAGGCTACCACTGTTGCCACAGACGCGAACACCCAGTTTTTTGTCTGATGGCTGATTTTGCCAGAAATACTGCGACCCGCAAGGCTGCCAATAAAAGTAGTGGCCACAAAAGGCACAGCAATAAGCCAGTTAATCTGCGTGTGACCTGCGTAAGTGACAACGCTGACCAATGATACTAGTGCAATCATGGCGAGTGATGTGGCAACGATCATATGATGCTCCAGATTGCTGATTTTCTGCATACTGGGCACTACGATAAAACCACCACCCACTCCCAGTAAGCCTGATAAAAATCCAGCTAAACTACCAGTCAAAATCAAGCGTTTGGTGCAACTGGCAGTCCAGAACAATTTAGATGTGGCGGGGTTGATTTCGCAGGGTGCTGCAACTTGATTACACACTTCTTCTTTAATAAGTTTTGCACTTAGCACATGCCATGCGATGTACAGCAACACCATGACAAATAAGCTTTGTAATAGCAAAGGCGAAGTTTTGTAAGCGATGCTCACCCCTATCGGGGCGGCAATCACGCCCATTATCGCCATTAAGCCTGCCGCTTTATACCTTACGATACCTTGTTTCAACCCCAAAATAGTGGCAAACGTAGCGGCCAAGAATACTGCCAACAAAGCAATAGGGGCAGCTTGTTGCATGCTCAAGCTTAAAAAGAACATCAGTAATGGCACTGATAATATCGCGCCGCCAGCGCCAGTGAGCGCCATTAAAAATCCAATAAAAAGCCCTAAGATTGCGGATGTTAAGCTGGGATCAGGCATGGTCTTCTAGTGCTAATTTGCAAAGTGAAGATGCGCGGTTGCCAGTTTTGCAAAACCCAATCACAGGTTTTTGTGCGTGATTAAACGCATCGCGAAATGCTTTGATTTGATGTGGCTGAATATTATTTGGTACAACAGGAATATACACATAGGACAAACCATAACCTTTTGCCACCGCTTCTAGTGCCGCGCTCTGCGGCTGCTCATCACCGCCTTCAAAGTCAGGGCGGTTGTTGATAATGGTTTTAAAACCCATACGCGCCAGCTCAGCAATGTCTTCTATACTGATTTGGCTGGTAAAACTAAATTGTTCGTTTAATTGATTCACAGTAACAGGCAAGATTAATTCTCCGGATTTAAACAAATTTCTTGATAAAGCACTTGCATCACGGCCAATGCCGCTTTGCTACTAATCGAATAGTAAATATTTTTACCTTCGCGCCTATGGCTGACCAAGCCAGCAGAACGCAACACAGTGAGTTGCTGTGAAAGGGTTGGCTGGCGGATATCGAGCTTGGCTTCCAATTCGCCTACCGACATTTCTTGCTGTGATAGTTGGCACAGCAACATTAAACGGTCACTATTTGCCATGACTTTCATTAAGGCACAGGCTTTATCTGCCGAGACTCTCAAGTGATTAAAATCGATATCGTTTACTTGCATGGTTTTCAATTAAGTTAA
>NCHI01000187.1 GCA_002281815.1 Methylotenera sp. 24-45-7 | reverse complement strand
GCGCTACGTTCGTGGTGTTTGGTAATTATTTTATTGCAAGCACAATAAAAACACAGGCTTTCGCAAAACGGAATGTGCACGTAGATGGATAATGGCAAAGCCATACCACCTACATGCCGTTGTGCTAAAGTTTGTTTGTATGTTTCATCAGTAAAAGCTTCAACAAAACGGTCAGCAGTTGGGTATGAGGTGTAGCGAGGGCCGCTAACGTCATATTTTTCCAAGGTTGCTGGCGTCAGTAAGGAAACAGCACTATTGATATTTACATCAGAACGTTCATGCTTAATGCGCTCTATCGTTGTTTTTTCAGAGCTATTGGATATCATCTGGCTACTCCTTATCTAGGTGGGAACTTTGACAGATTTGTGTTTTTATAGCTTTGATGCATGTCAAAAATAATAATTTAATCAGCTTTATGCATTTTAAATAATCTAAAAAATGAACAATTTATCATATTTGCCAAATTATTCATTTTGGTGACATAATGCTGGTAAGGTCACTATTAAAGTTGTATGCTTAACTTAATATAGAACTAATCAAAACAATATGAATATCCCTGTGCATACCCACGATGGTTTAAAAGTTGCGTGCTCTAATTGTAACTTGCGAGAGCTCTGCATGCCTACTGGCTTTAGCGCAGATGAAATGCAAAAGCTCGACGATATGGTAGAAAAACGTCGCCGTATCAAACAGGGCGAGTTGTTATTCAGTAGCGGTGATGAGTTTGTGTCTTTATATGCGATTCGTGTAGGTTTCTTTAAAACTTGCGTGAGCAGCGAAGATGGCAGGGAGCAAGTGACAGGCTTTCAAATGGCGGGTGAAATTATCGGCATGGATGGCATTGTCAGCGACCATCACAATTGCAATGCGATTGCACTTGAAGACGCAGAAGTTTGTGTGATGCCTTTTTCAGATATTGAACATCTATCCCGCGAGTTACCTGCCTTGCAGCGTAATGTACACAAAATCATGAGTCGTGAAATTGTGCGCGAAAATAGTGTCATGATGTTGCTGGGTAACATGCGTGCTGAAGAGCGTCTGGCCGCTTTCTTGCTGAACTTGGTGCAACGCCTGCATGCGCGTGGATTATCGCAATCTGAGCTTGTGTTGAGAATGACGCGTGAAGAAATTGGCAGCTATCTAGGTCTTAAATTAGAAACTGTCAGTCGCGCGTTTTCAAAATTCAGTGAAGACGGCATTATCGAAGTTAAGCAGCGTTACGTCAGAATTGTTGAACCAGACGCGCTTAAGAAAATATTCAACCCACAGACTTACTACTAGCTCTTTAGTAACTGTTCTTCTGGCTAATCTATAGTTTCAAAATAATACATTTATTAAGTCGACTAGTATTACACTAGTGATGATTATTTAATTTTGTTTGTGACTAAGCAATTATCCGCATGCCTTCAAAAAAAACTTTAACGACTACCGACCATAACCGCGATGTTATCGGCATGAAATACGTTTACCCCGTTGTTTCGCGCCGAGCTGGTGGGGTTTCAATCGGGATTAATCTTAATGTGAATAACGCCTGTAACTGGCGCTGCATTTATTGCAACGTGCCTGATTTAACTCGCGGCGCTCCA
>NCHI01000186.1:1572-3168 GCA_002281815.1 Methylotenera sp. 24-45-7 | reverse complement strand
TGCCATTGAGTGCGCTGGCTTTCGTTTCATACATTTCTGATTGCAAAATTATCTGACCATTACTTGCTAATAAATTGAAATGAAATTGTCCATTTTTTGCTGTTTTTAATTCAAACTTTCCTGCCATCTTGTTCTCCTCATTGGTTTTAACGTCATAACATCTTAAGCCTGCAAGTAGTAACTTGCTGTAAATTATTATTAATTAAATAGCATAATGTTTCACGTGAAACATTTGTTGCAACTTAACATTAACAGTTATGGGGCGTAAAAAAACAGCATCTATAAAGATGCTGTTTTAGTTTTGCAGAAATAATAGCTAATTCAGAAGTCGAATCAGGGAATTATTTTTTTGCAGTTGGTGTTTTCTCAGTTAACAAGTAAGCAATGTAATTTGCTTTTTCAGCAGCAGTACAATCAGCACCAATCACTTCGTTACAATGTTTTGTGAATTGTTCTTCAACTTTATCAACATCGGCAAAGCGTTTTGCATTTACGTTAGGTGATAATGGTGCAATTTTCTTGCCGGTAACGATGTGCTTGCCTTCGTTAGCTGGGTTTTGTGTATGGCATGATGAGCATGAAGTTTCTTTGCCGTTCGCACCTTTGATTTTGCGGTTAAAGAACAATTTGCCATCTACAGCTGAAGGGCTACCGTATTCTGGGTTAGCAGTTTTAGCAAATGATTTATATTTGGTTTGCAGTTTTACAGCGTTTTCAACGTCAGCATTAGCCGAGAAAGCTGCTAAAGAAAGCAAAGCCGCTAAAACGATACTTAGGTTTTTCATTTAATTCTCCAGAGTGTGAATAAAGATACCAGCTTTAATAATGCGTGTTGGGTAGTTTAGTTATTGTTACACCTCAATTCTAAACCAAATCGACACACCTTTAAATTCATTAAACGTATTTTATGATAATTTTGTTAAGAAAATATTTCAATGTTGTAATTAGGCGATTGTTTCACGTGAAACAACGATTTAAAACATAGTTTTACATGACCTTGTAACGAGATTGCGTTAAAATTGCAAATTCTTGATTTAGTGGTTTTTATTGGCTTAAACGATGAATTTTCCTGATATTTTTGATGTGATTGTGGTCGGTGGCGGACATGCGGGTACCGAGGCTGCATTGGCGGCTGCGCGTATGGGGCAAAAAACGCTATTGCTCACCCATAACATTGAAACCTTGGGACAAATGTCATGCAATCCAAGTATTGGCGGTATAGGTAAGGGGCATTTAGTTAAAGAAGTTGATGCACTTGGTGGTGCAATGGCAGCCGCTACCGATGAAGGCGGTATTCAATTTCGTATTTTAAATTCAAGTAAAGGTCCCGCAGTACGCGCAACACGTGCGCAGGCTGACCGAGTTCTATACAAAGCAGCGATTCGCTATAAGTTGGAAAATCAGGAAAATCTTTGGTTATTTCAGCAAGCAGTAGATGACATTATTTTAGAAGGTGAGCGCGCCGCAGGCGTGGTGACGCAATTAGGTCTGCGTTTTGCTTCAAAATCTGTGGTGCTCACCGCGGGAACATTTCTGGGTGGTTTGGTGCATGTTGGTTTAAAAAACTATAGTGCAGGTCGAGCCGGAGACCCCCCT
>NCHI01000186.1:0-1494 GCA_002281815.1 Methylotenera sp. 24-45-7 | reverse complement strand
CGCGAAATCGGCCTGCCTGCCGGTCGTTTAAAAACTGGCACACCACCGCGTATTGATGGCCGCACCATAGATTACAGCGTGATGACCATGCAGCCCGGTGATGACCCGGTGCCAGTGTTTTCATTTTTGGGCAATGCAGCACAGCACCCTGCACAATTGCCTTGTTGGATTACGCATACCAATGAACGCACGCATGACATTATTCGTAGCGGTTTAGATCGTTCACCCATGTATACCGGAGTGATTGAGGGCGTAGGGCCGCGTTATTGTCCAAGTGTGGAAGATAAAATCCATCGTTTTGCCGATAAAGAGTCGCACCAAATTTTTCTTGAGCCAGAAGGTTTAAGCACTAATGAGATTTACCCGAATGGTATTTCTACCAGTTTGCCATTTGATATTCAGCTAGCGCTGGTTCGTTCAGTCAAAGGCTTAGAAAACGCACACATATTGCGCCCTGGTTATGCCATTGAGTATGACTACTATGACCCGCGCGCACTGAAAAGCTCATTGGAAACCAAAGCGATACAAGGTTTGTTTTTTGCTGGCCAAATTAACGGCACTACAGGATATGAAGAAGCTGCCGCGCAAGGTTTGCTGGCAGGCGCTAATGCTGCGCTTTACGCACAAGGTAAAGAGGCTTGGTGCCCTGCCCGTGATGAGGCTTATTTAGGGGTGCTGGTGGATGATTTGATTACGCGTGGCGTCAGTGAGCCTTACCGCATGTTTACATCACGTGCCGAATATCGTTTGCAATTGCGTGAAGACAATGCTGATATGCGTTTGACTGAAATCGGCCGCAAATTAGGTTTGGTTGATGATGTGCGCTGGGCAGCGTTCAGTCGCAAGCAAGAAGCAGTTGCGCGTGAGCAAGAGCGTTTGAAAAAGACCTATGTGCAACCAGCCAATTTGAGCGCCGAGTTAATGCAAAGCGTATTTGGAAAAGCCTTAGAGCATGAATATAGCTTGTTTGAATTGTTGCGTCGCCCTGAAGTGAGTTATGAGCAAGTTTTGTCATTGGGTGAGTTGGGCTTAGGTGAGGTAGAGCCAGCGGTGCGGGAGCAGGTAGAAATTGCCGCCAAATATCAAGGCTATATTGATCGCCAAATCGATGAAGTCGCGCGCAGCCGTGGTCAGGAAAATACCAAGTTGCCAGCAGATTTAGATTATCGTGAAATTCACGGTTTGCCGATTGAGGCTCAGCAAAAACTCAATACACACAAACCTGAAACCATCGGTCAGGCTAGCCGTATCTCTGGCATTACCCCGGCAGCCATTTCTTTGCTGTTGGTTTATATAAAACGCAAATCACGCAGTAAAGCGGTTAATTTAAGCGATGCAAATTCTGATGTAGGTAATGCTGCGTGAGTGCCCCTATCGTTAGTAACAACATGCCTGCAAACTTGAAGCAGGAAGCCCGTGCCGAGTTACAGGCAAAATTGGAAGCGGGTTTGCAGGAAATGGGTTTGCAAATCACCGCAGAGCAGCAACACAAAC
>NCHI01000036.1 GCA_002281815.1 Methylotenera sp. 24-45-7 | reverse complement strand
AAAATTGAACTTGGCGCAGCCTTGAATGCTGAATATTTGTCATCTTATAAACAGTCATTGCGCGAAAAATCTAAAATTAAGGTGAATCAAAAATTATTGATGGATAATAATCCGGATCAATAAATAGCTTAAATAGTATTGTTTAGCACACAAAAAAGGCACCTGAATCAGGTGCCTTTTTATTTGTGTTATTGCTGCTTAAACGCTTAATCAATAGTACCAGCAGCGGTAATATTCATGCCGCCATCAACATAGGTGATTTCACCAGTAATGCCGGATGCTAAATCGCTGCATAGAAACGCTGCTGCATTGCCTACTTCATCAATAGTCACGTTACGACGCAACGCTGCATGTTTCTCGTTGAAGCCTATCATTTTATCGAAGTCGGCAATGCCTGATGCGGCGAGTGTTTTGATCGGGCCTGCTGAGACTGCATTCACACGAATACCGCGTGGGCCTAAGCTTTGCGCTAAGTAGCGCACATTGGCTTCAAGACTGGCTTTTGCTACACCCATCACGTTATAGTTGGGCATGGTGCGCTCTGCACCCAAATAACTTAAAGTCAGCAAGCTGCCATTGCGGCCTTGCATCATTGGATAAGCGGCTTTTGCCAACGCTGAAAAGCTGTAAGAGCTAATGTCATGTGCGATGCGGAAGTACTCACGGTTAATATTGTCTAAGTAGTCACCATCTAGTGCCACTTTTGGTACAAACGCGACAGAATGTACTAAACAATCCAAGCCATCCCAATGTTTAGCTAGGGCAGGAAACAGTGCATCAATCTGCGCATCTTCGGCAACATCACATGGCAGCACAATTTTAGAATCGAAATCTGCGGCTAAATCTGCAACGCGTTTTTCGTGCTTTTCCATTTGGTAGGTAAATGCAAGTTCAGCGCCTTCGCGTTTCATTGCTGCTGCAATACCGTAAGCGATAGAGCGGTTGCTTAATAAGCCCGCGATAAGTACTTTTTTGCCTGCTAAAAATCCCATAATGAATCCCGTATTGATTTATTAAATTTATAGTGTGTAGTGATATGCGATGCTGAGCCGAGATGGTGACTCGAAGCTCGTCGGTAAATTTCCGACAACTTGACTATAGCCCGGTTATGCGCGAATTTTATCGTTGCGATCCGCTGCGGGGGTCAAGTGCATCTCGCAAACCTTCGCCCAGCAAATTATACCCTAACACTGTGATTAAAATCGCTAATCCGGGGAATAGCGATAACCACCAGGCAAACTGTATATATTCTTTACCGTCGGTAAGTATATTGCCCCATGAAGCCTGTGGCGCTTGTACGCCAAGACCTAAGAAGCTCAACCCTGATTCCATCAGCACAGCACCGGCAACACCAAGTACTGCACTCACAATAATAGGCGTAAGACTATTAGGTAATAAATGCCTGAAAATAAGCCGCACGTCTTTGGCGCCTAGCGTACGTGAAGCGAGGATGTATTCTCGGTCGCACAGGCTTAAAAATTCAGCACGCACTAGACGCGTAACGCCCATCCACGATGTAAGCCCGATTACGATCATGATGTTAATGATAGACGGGGTGAGGAAAGCAATCACGGCTAGAATCAAGAAGAAACTGGGGATAGACAGCATGACGTCTACCAAACGCATGATGAACACATCTACCCAGCCTCTGTAGAAGCCCGCTATCGCGCCAAGAATGATACCAATCAGCGTGGAGATACCAACGGCTACTAAGCCTACCAGTAGCGACACACGGCCGCCGTGTAGCATGCGGCTCAGCACGTCACGGCCGAGGCCATCAGTACCCATCCAGTGTTGTAGAGAAGGGCTGAGCAAAATAGCTTTTACATTGATTTCATTCGGGTCGTAAGGTGAAATCAATGGCGCTAACATTGCAAGCAAAAATATCAAGCTGATAATAATAAACCCAGCATATGCCAGAGGGTTGGATAGGGCTTTTTTGAATAAACTTTTGTGCATGGACTATCCTTTCACCACGCCGCGTCTTACGCGCGGGTCAGCCCATGCGTACATCACATCCGCAATTAAATTACCGATTAGGGTTAGAGCTGAGCCTATCGTCAATATACCCATCACCACTGGAAAGTCGCGCATCAGCACTGCGTCGTAAAACAATTTACCCATGCCTGGTATCGCAAAAATAGTTTCTGCAATTACAGAGCCACCAATTAAGCCTGGAATCGATAAGCCAACAATGGTGATGAGAGGTAATAGTGCATTTCTTAACGCATGCTTATAAATAATTTTATTTTCGGCTAAGCCTTTAGCGCGTGCAGTTGTAATGTAGTCTTGATGTAACACATCGAGCATGCCGTTTTTAACGAACAGGGTGATGCCAGCCAAACCTGTGATGGATGGGATAATTACCGGCAAGAATAAATGACTTAAAGAGTCTTTAATTTTGCCCCAAGTATCTAGCGATTCGTAATTCAAGCTATGCAGGCCAGATATCGGAAACCAGTTATTGACTACGCCCAGCCAATACATCAACAGTAAAGAAAGCCAAAAGCCCGGGATAGAAAAGCCAATAAAGTTAAACAAGGTAATGCTTCTGTCTTGCCAACCCAAGTATTTTCTTGCGGCGATGATACCTAATGGAATGGAAAGTATCAGCGTAATCGCTAAGCCCAAAATATTAATCATCAGCGTGATGGGCAGTGCTTCCTGAATTAAACCTTTAGTGACATTGCCATCTTTGTCTATGGTTTGCCAAAACACTGGTTTTTGGTGGCTGGCAAACGACTTGCCAAAGTCTAACGTTGCCATGCGTTTTAACCATAAACCATATTGCACAATGACTGGCTTGTCTAAATTGTACATTTCGCGTAATTTTTGGCGCGACTCTTCACTGGCTTTTGGATTAAATGCAGACTCGTTACTGGTGATGTCGCCAGGTGCGAGATGCATGATGAAGAACGAGATTAAGCTGATGCCAATTAACAGTGGAATCATCCAAAGTACACGTTTAATTAGATATTTAAGCATGGTTATTGATTAATTTCGTTGCGTCGTAACGGTTGCGGAATATACCATTCATGAGAGTTATGGCCGATTCCGGCAGGTGGTGCTGGGTCGTCAATGCCTTTTACGCGCTTGTGAATAGCGGTTAAACCATAACCTGCTGACAGGTAAACAATCGGACTATCTTCTAGCAGCACGCGTGCAAACTCATGATAAATTTTCATGCGTTTGTCAGGATTTAATTCCACGCGACCTTGTTCAAGTAGCTTATCAATAGTGGGGTTGTTGTAACCGATAAAGTTAAACTGCCCTGGCGCTTGCTGGCTAGAGTGCCAGATGTTGTACTGGTCAGGATCTAAGCCTAAACCCCAACCCAAAACCACTACATCGAAATCACCGGTTTTAATGAACCGGCTGATAAAACTTGCCCATTCAATGGCGCGAATTTTGACATCAATACCCACCTCTTTCAGCCGGCGCTGAATCAGTACTGCAGACTTTTCGCGCTCCTTATTTTGATTGGTCACAATTTCAAAGGCAAACGGTTTACCGTCACGCTCTAAAATGCCATCGCCATCGTTATCAGCAAAGCCAGCTTCTTTGAGCAAAGCTCGCGCTTTTGCCGGGTCGTAAGGGTATGGTTGTAGGGCAGGGTTGCTCCAGCGCGTGCCAGGCTTGTAAGGGGAGGCGATATTAATACCTAAACCAAGATACACGCCGTCAATGATTTCTTGCTTATCGATTGCGTAATTAATAGCAAGGCGCACGCGTTTGTCATCAAAAGGTTTGTGCTTGAGGTTAAAGCCCATGTAGGTGTAGCTATTGCCCAGCTCTTTGTAGAGCGCGAGTTTTTGTTGTAATTCAGGACGTGCGGGAATGATGCGCGAATATTTGATAGGGTCTAAACCCATGTAGTCAATATTGTCTGCCATCAACTCCAGAAACTGTGCTGAGTTATCAGGGATAATGCGCGAGATTAGCTGCTCAATTTTAGCCTGCCCCAGAACTGAATTCGGATTTCGGGATAGTTTCAAATTTTCACCATGCGCCCAGCTATCCAGCTTGTAATAATGGCTACCCACCGGCTTGCGTGCAAAGGCGGTGGTGTGTAAATCTTGTCCTTGCAGTAAGTGCTTAGGCAATATTTGTAACCCAGCCCAACTGTCTAACGCTGGTGCGTAAGCTTCTGCATAAGTCACTTTAAAAGTCAGTGGGTCTGGTGCTTCTGCTTTTTTAACCAGTTGGAAGTCAGAAGCATAAGGGCTGGCAGTTTTCTCATCAGTCACTGCTTGCCAAGTAAACAGCACATCTGCGCTGGTCAACGGTTTGTTATCAGCCCATTTAAGATTAGGTTTTAACGTAAACACGATAGTTTTTTGATCTGCCGAAATTTGCCAGCGCTCAACTAAGTCGCCTTCTAATTCTAGATTTTTATCGTACTTAAGCAGACTGTTGAATATATTAGATGAAATGGCGGAAGATGCAGACTCGCCAGCAATCATAGAAATTAAGCCGCTGGGTTCTCCAGTCATGGCGTTGATTAAGCTGCCACCAGCTTCACTGGCAAAGCTTTTGTTTAAATCAATATCTGAATTGGCTGCATAATCTGAAGAGCCGCAGGCAGAAATGCATAAGCTAATCAGCAGCGTGGAGACGGTCTTTAGCAGGCAGTGGCTGGTATTGGTCATCATGATAGTGAATGGCTTATACCGAGTCGGATTGAATAATCGTGAGTTTGTTGCCGGGTTGTATACGATTGTGATTAATGTTGTTCCAGCGTTTCAAGTCAACGACTGCAACATCAAATTTTTCTGCAATGCTATGTAGAGTATCGCCACGTTTCACAATATAAGTCCGTGTTTTTTTAGTTTCGGTTTGTTGTTGTTTTTGAGTTACGTTATTTATAGTTAATAGTTGGCCAATATTAACGCGGCTAGACTTTAAATCATTGTCCAGCATAATCTGTTTACTTGTGGTGCCGTAACGGTTGGCGATGCCATAAATACCTTCACCCTTCGCAACCTTGTGTGTGACGCTTGCCTGAGTTTTTGGTTCATTTTCATCAGACAAGGCATTTTTAAGCAGACTTTCTTCTGCCCCTGCCAGATTGTTATTGGAAATCTCCCGCTCAAATACAGAAGCGTTTGTCACACTGTTGTTGGCTACTTCAATAGTGCTGGTGGCTTTGCCATTGGGTTTAAAATCAGTCACATTGCCGTTCGGCACTAAAAGTGTGGTAGTGGTTTTAATTTTTTTCTGCGATGGCAAGTCGTTTACATCGCGTAGCTTGCTGACATGAATGCCAAACTTGCTGGCGATTTTTTCTAAGTGCTCACCGCGTTTAGCAAAATAGGTTTGCCAGCTCACCAAAGGTTTATTGTAGTTATCCAGATTCGTTCTGAAAGTTTGTGCTGATAAAATTGGCAGCAGCAACTCTAAGTTTTTTTCTTCAGATTTAATGAGCGGACGATTAAAGCTCGGATTAAGCGCTAGAAACTCTTCGTCACTAATTTCAGCAAGTTTGGCTGCAAGGTGTGCATCAATTTGCGCTGGCGCTGTCACTTTAGCAAAGTAGGGCGTATTGGCAATGGTTTGCACATCAAGTCCAAAATTGTTCGGATTGGTCATGATGTTTTTAATCGCCTGCAACTTAGGGACGTAGTTTCTGGTTTCTGGCGGCAGGTTTAGGCTTTCATAGTCTGTGGCTAAGCCTAACTTGCGGTTACGCTCGATAGCGCGCCCCACAGTGCCTTCCCCAGCATTGTAAGCTGCTAAGGCAAGATCCCAAGAGCCAAACATGGCATGTAGTTTTTGCAGGTAAGTTAATGCCGCATCTGTGGCAAAGGTGATGTTGCGGCGATTGTCAAACCACCAGTTTTGTTTTAATCCAAAATGTTTGCCGGTTGACGGAATAAACTGCCAGATACCTGAAGCGCGGCTCGTGGAGTAAGCCTTTGGATTGTATGCACTTTCTATCATAGGCAGCAGTGCAATTTCAGTTGGCATGCCACGCTTTTCTACTTCTTCTACCACGTGAAACAGGTAGCGTTGGCTGCGTTCTACCATGCGTTTGATGTAATCTGGACGTGAGCTATACCAGTCTTCGTGTTTTTTGGTCAAAGGCGAACTTGAATCTGGGATGACATAGCCGTTTTTAATACGTTGCCAAAGATCATTTCTACTTACTTCTTCGCTGATGTAGGCTTGCAGGTTGTCAGTCGATGCTGATTCCAGTGGCTCATCAAGGCGCAGGGCGCGATTAGGCTTTGGGGCAACGTATTCGCCACTACTGTAATTGGGGCTGATGCCGGGTGTGTTGTTGTAACTAGGCGCTGAATTGCTGAGATTTTTTTTGGCAGCGCTGTCTGTTTGCACTGTAGGTGCTGGTTGCACCGAAGGCATAGTGCCTAAGTCACGAATTGCGGGTTTATAACTTTCATCAGTATAAACAATGATTTCATCACCGACTACATTTGACAGCGTTTCAGAATCCGCATGAGCAAGCTGGTGTTGCAGTCCGACTAGCGCCAGTAGCACTAACGTGAGTAAGCTTGCGGTTTTTGTGCGAGTGTTACGCATACTCATTTTGTTTAAATCATTAAAACGCAAAAACAAAACAAACCCCCATGCAGCCAACCCCCGTAGATACGCGCTTCAACATGAAGCTGCCTGCATAGTAACGAATAGCTAGGCGCCAAGTCAAGTAAATTAAAACTATAAATTACTTTATAATTAATTAGTAATTTATTGATTAATAATGGTTTCTTAGCTCTCTTATTTTGGTAAAAACATCTAGTTCGGTTTTGTTTTTTGTGCCAGTCAAATTTTGAATTTCTGCGGAGTAACAGCGCAAAAATGGGTTGGTAGCCAACTCAAGCGCGATGGTAGATGGCAAGCTAGGCAGTTGTTTTTCTCTGAGCGCCAAGGTGTCTAACTGTCTCTGGTGTAAAGCCTGATTATTAGGTTCCACAGTTAAAGCAAACTGAATATTGTGTAGCGTGTATTCATGTGTGCAAAACACGAGTGTGTCATCTGCTAATGCCGCAAGCTTTTGTAGTGAATGATACATTTGTGATGGACTGCCTTCAAACAGTCTGCCGCAGCCAGCGCCAAATAATGTATCCCCGCAAAACAGCCATTTTTCAGCTTCAAGCTCCAGATAGTAGGCGATATGGCCGAGTGTATGTCCCGGTAAGTCGATGACCTGTGCTTTGGGTAGCCAGCTTGTGCATTGCACTTCGTCTGGCTCGATAAGTTTAGTATGAGGAAAATCGTAATGCTCCAGTTGTGGCGCGAATACCTGCACATTTGGCAGTGTTGCTAGAAGTTTGTTGACACCGCCTATGTGGTCTTGGTGGTGATGCGTAATCAGAATAGCTTCTAGGCGCAAGTTTAGTGCTGACAGGGTGTCAAGCACTGCTTGTGCATCGCCCGGATCAACCACCACAGCTTGTTCGCCATTGTGGATTAGCCAAAGGTAATTATCTTTGAAAGCGGGGATGGGAATAATTTGTAATTGCTGCAACATATGGTCTATTATCCAACATCAAATACGCATTTTATCAACACATAGGATAATAATCTTCGCTTAGGTTTTGCACTCAACTTTATGTCACTTAATCCAGCGCCATCAACTCTAGACTCATTAAATTGCGATCAGTACGCTTGGTTTGATAGTGCCTTGGGTCGCTATCTGCAACATCAGGAGCAGGTTTTATACGATCAAGCCGTGGTTGATTTATTTGGATTTAACGCCTTGCAGATGGGATGTCTGCAAATGAATTTGTTACGTAACTCCAGAATCGCCCATCGTTTCAAATCATCAGACTGCTTTGACGTCAGTCACCATGCAAACCTGCTGTGTAGTGATGATTTTTTACCGATAGCCGATACTAGTCTGGATTTGCTGTTATTGCCACATCGCTTAGAGTTTAGCGAGCGGCCGCACCAGACTTTGCGTGAAGCAGAGCGCGTTATTATGCCAGAAGGGCATCTATTAATTTCCGGCTTCAACCCTTATAGCTGGTGGGGATTAAGCCATTTATTTAAAACCCGATTTTCTGGAAAATGTCAGACCAACACTTTTCCTTGGACCAGTAAGTTTATTAGTTTAAATCGACTAAAAGATTGGCTGACATTACTGGGGTTTGAAGTCGTATCAGTGCAAATGTGCTGTCATATCCCGCCATTTGAACATCAGCGTTGGCAGCGCCGTTTTCACTTTATGCATCGCTTGGGTGCGCGTTGGTTACCATTGTTGGGTGGCGTATATTTTATCGTGGCAAAAAAACGTGTTGCCTGCATGACGCCGCTGAAGCCTAACTGGAAGAAATCTGCATTAACGGCAGGTTTGGTGGCCAGACCAACACAGCACAAACATACACAGCGCGGTATGCAAAAAACTGACAAGTCATCTAGCTAAATTTTCAAACCTGAGTAAGTAACTTTCTGACTTCGTCTTCATTTAAACCTTTACCAATCACTACAATTCTTGACTGCGGCTTATCTTCGCCCCAGCCTTCCAAAAGTGTGGGTGGGTAGGGCGTAAAATGCACAGCATGTATTGCCAACGGTGCAGGCTGGTCTGCCGCATGAATAATGCCTTTTAAGCGCAAAAGTTTTTCACCTTGCGTTTGGCATAACTTAAGAATCACCGGTTTTAAATCACGCCAGTTAATCGGGCTGGGAAGTGTCACGGTAAAGCTCTGAATATCTTCGTGATGATTGTGTTGAGGCAGCAGCTGACGCTTGGCAGGCGCACGCAACCAGCGCAGGGGTTCTGCTTGTTTAGTGTCTGCATCAAATAAGCCAACATCAATGATAAAGCGCGGGTCTAATTCGCCATGGCTAATTTTGTGCTGCGTGGCAGATGCATTGATGCTGTTTAGCTTTTCTTCTAGCGCGCTGATTTTCTCAACATTGGCCAAATCAGTTTTGGTCAGCAATAGCACATCGGCAACTGCAGCCTGTTTTAGCGCTTCTTGATTCTCTTGTAACTGTTGCAAGCCGTACACGCTATCAACTGTCACTATCACCGCATCTAATCGATACACAGATTCAATGACCGGCTCATTCATCAAGTTCGCTAAAATTGGCCCCGGGTCAGCCATGCCAGTGGTTTCAATCACTAAACGCTTAAATTCCGGAATGGCTTGTAACGCGCGTTTGAAAAACAAGTCGCGCATGGTGTCAGCCAGTTCGTTTTTCAAAGAGCAACACAAGCAGCCTGAGCTCAGCAGCACAGTGTTGTCAGCAATATGCTCGCTTTCAATATTTTGTGCCAAATTGCTATTGGCAAATATCTGATCCAAGCCCGCATCGCCAAGCTCGTTAATAATCACCGCGGTGTCTTTCATGGCGGGGTTGTTTAACAGCTTATTAAGCAGCGTGGTTTTGCCGCTGCCCAAAAAGCCAGTAAGTAAAGTGACGGGAATTCGGTTGTCCATGGGTTTTTTATACAAGAGAATCGACTAATACAAGGTAAAATGCCTGCTATTCCAATCCCCCAATCAATCCAAACTTTGTATGAATGTATTTTTTGAAGAAGACGGCAGTTTTAAGGTTGCCTCTATCATGACCGAAACGCAGGGGTCTATGCAAATAGAATCTGCAACAGGTAAGCGCAGCAAGATTAAAGTCAATCATGTGCTGATGCGCTTTGAGCAGCCGCTGGCTGGTTTTATGGAAGCCGCAAACGCCGAGGCTGAAACTCTAGACTTGGATTTTTTGTGGGAATGCTGCGCTGAACCAGAGTTTGGTTTTGAAGACTTTGCTAATGATTATTATGGCCGCAAACCAAGCCCGACTGAAGCAGCGGCGATTGCCATTAAGCTACACAGCGCACCTGTATATTTTAATCGTAAAGGCAAAGGCCGCTATAAAGCAGCACCAGCAGAAATACTCAAAGCGGCTTTAGCTGGGCTTGAGAAAAAGCGCCTGTTGGCTGAAAAAATGGCAAGCTTTGTGGAACAGTTAAAAGCGCACACTATGCCGCAAGAGTTGATGCAAAAGCTGGATATGCTGCTATATGAGCCAGATAAAAACTCTTTTGAGTTCAAAACATTGGATGCTGCTGCGCATGACGCGCACTTAAGCCATATCAAGTTATTGCATGTGTGCGGAGCAATTCCATCGGTGCATGATTATCACTTGGGTGCTTTTTTACGCGAATATTTTGCGCAAGGTACCGACTTTAATACCGAAGCGCTACCAACGCCACCAGCAGAGTTGCCGCTGGCTCCAGTTGAAGCGTTCAGTATCGACGATAGCACTACGACAGAAATTGACGATGCACTGTCAGTGCAAGAGCTGGCAGATGGCGTAAGGCGCGTGGGGATTCATATTGCGGCGCCGGCTTTAGGCATTGCCGTCGATAGCGAGCTGGATAAGTTGGCCATGCATCGTTTGTCTACTGTGTATATGCCGGGTCATAAAATCACCATGCTGCCGGAAACTACCATCCGCCCATTCAGTTTGGATGAGGGTGAGATTAAACCGGTGCTGTCGCTGTATTTAGATGTGGCGACTGATTTAACCGTGTTAAAGCGTGAAAGTAAAGTTGAGCGCATTAAAATTGCACACAATTTAAGGCACGATGCGCTGGAGCCGTTTTTTAATGAAACCACTTTAGATGCAGATAGCGGCCACCCTTATTGGTCACGTTTGCTGTTTTTGTTTCATTTGGCTGAATCTCTTGAAAAAGCCCGTGGTAAATATGACCCCAGCAAACCGCCGCAAGTGGATTACAACTTTTATGTGACGGATGGCAAAGTCAGCATAATAAGCCGTCATCGTGGTTCACCGATGGATAAAGTGGTGGCAGAGCTGATGATAGAGGCTAATAGTCAGTGGGGTGCATTGCTGGCGGCACATCAAGTGCCGGGCTTATATCGCGCGCAGTCTGGAGGTAAAGTGTACATGACCACTAAAGCTGAGCCGCATCAAGGCTTAGGCGTTGCACAATATAGCTGGAGCACCTCACCATTACGTCGTGCGGTAGATTTGATTAACCAGCGCCAAATTATCAGCGTAGTGCAAAATGCAGAGCCGGCTTATCCTTTACACAGCGATGCCTTGACCAGCCACATGCGTAATTTTGAGCTTACTTACAAAGCGTATAGTGAGTTTCAGATTCGCATGGAGCGCTACTGGTGTTTACAGTATTTGATTCAGGAACAAGTTGCAGAAATTCACGCGACGGTATGGCGCGAAAATCTGGTGCGCTTGGATAATATTCCTTACATGACCAAAGTGTTTGGCATGCCAGAATTAAAGCCAGGCACACGTGTTAGCCTGCAAGTGCAGGAAGTAGATACGCTGATGATGGAATTGCGCACTAAGTTTCTGCGTGTGCTTGAAGAAGAGGCAGTGCAACCTTTATTGCTGGATGACGAAGAGGGTGCAATTGCCGAGCTTGAGGTTGCCCAAGATGCACCAGCAGATACTCAGGCAACTGAAACAGTTGCAACGGATACGGAAGACAAAGCAGAGGCAGCGTAGTGTTCAGAGTGGCTAAACATTTAATGCGTGGTTTCACGCACACTTCAGCCGCTGATGAGGCAGTAGACGTGAGTGAGTTAGATGGGGTGCGCGCTTTGCATTTAGGCTCATCTACCATTCAAAGTGCGATGCGTATACGCGACCCATTTGCGTTGGAATTGGCTTATACGCGCGGCATGATGTGTTTTTTGTTGTTTCATGACCATGTAAAAGAGATGCTCACTATTGGTTTGGGCGGTGGGTCTATTCCTAAATATGTGCATGCTTATTGCCCCAATATCGTGAGCAAGGTGATTGAGATTAATCCACGTATTATTCAGGTGGCGCGTAATCAATTTAGCGTGCCTGAAAATGATGCGCAGTTGGAGATTATTGAGGGCGACGGCTTGCAATATCTAGCCGAGCATGAAGACGCAACAGATGTATTGATGATAGATGCGTTTGATAGCAATGGCATTCCACCCAACTTTTGTAGTCAGGATTTTTTTGATCAATGTGCCAGAACGCTGAGAGACGATGGTATTTTGGCAATTAATCTGTGGGGCAGCGATAAGAATTTTGATGTGTATTTGCAAAGAATCGAACACAGCTTTGACGGCAAAGCCTTGATATTGCCCACCGGCAAGCCTGGCAATATTGCTGTATTTGGCTTTAAACGCGAACCGGCTGATTTACGTATTAGCAGCCTGCGCGCCAAAGCTAAAACCCTGGAAAAAACACATAAAATAGAATTTGTGCAATTTGTAGATAAATTGGCGCAACATAATCAAAGTACAGCTAACCGAATTTTTATGAAAAGTGATCGTTAATTTATGGCACAACTTGCCCCAAATAGATATTTTGCAACCTGCCCGCGTGGTTTAGAGCAGCTTTTAGTAGATGAGCTACAACAAGTCGGCGCTAAATCCATTAAAGCTACTGATGGCGGCGTGAGCTTCGATGGCGATTGGGCGATATGCTATGCCGCTAATTTAAACTCACGCATTGCTACACGTATTATGTGGCAAGTGGCACGTGGTAAATACTTGAATGAAGAAGACCTGTTCAATGCCGCATATAAACTCAATTGGCCGCAATGGTTTGATGTGAAGCATGACTTTATGGTGAAAGTGACTGGCGTGAAATGCCCACTTAAAAGCCTAGAATTTGCCACGCTGAAAATTAAAGATGCAGTATGCGATAAGTTTAGACTGGCGGTGGGTAGCCGCCCCTATATTGATACTAAAACACCGGCAGTGCGCATTCATGCCTACCTGACCACAGATGAATATCAGTTTTATGTAGACACCTCTGGTGCGGCGCTATATCAGCGCGGTAATCGTGGCGCGAGTATAGAAGCGCCGTTGCGCGAAAACTTGGCCGCAGGTATTTTGAAATTATCTGGCTGGCAACCTGGTCAGCCATTTTTAGATCCGATGTGCGGCAGTGGTACATTTTTACTGGAAGCTGCAATGTTGGCTTTAGGCATAGCACCGGGCTTAAAGCGCGAATTCGGTTTTGAAAAACTCAGAACGTTTGAATCTGATACTTGGAAGAAAATTAAAAATCAGGCTTTAGCCAAAGTTAAAAAAGTCAGTTTTCAAAAGATCTATGGCTCAGACATGGACTTACGTGCCGTGCGCGTCACCAAACAAAATCTGGAATCAGCTGGTTTGCTGGAAGCCGTGCAAGTGTCGCATGTGGATATCGTGAATGTTGTGCCACCAGCGGATAACGGTGTGTTAGTGGCAAACCCGCCTTACGGCGTGCGTATTGGTGAAGACGAAGCTTTAGCCGAGTTATACCCAAAAATGGGCGAAGCCTTAAAGCGTAAATTTGCTGGATGGAATACCTATTTCTTAACCAATGATTTACGTATGCCTAAACTCATGCGCCTTACCCCAAGCAAGCGTACACCATTGTTTAACGGACCATTAGAGTGCCGCTTGTTTGAAATTAAAATGGTGGCTGGTTCTAATCGTAAGGAAAAGCAAGATGGCTGATTCACTACACGAATTAAGGCAACGCATTAATGCGTTTGTAGCAGCGCGTGATTGGGCGCAGTTTCATACCCCTAAAAACTTAGCCATGGCGATGATTGTAGAAGCGGCAGAACTGGTTGAGCAGTTTCAGTGGGACACAGCGCAGGAAAGTCAGCATTTGTCGCCTGAAAAGCGCGAGGCGGTGAGCCATGAATTGGCAGATACTTTTGTATATTTACTCAGAATTGCCGAAGTGCTGCAGATTGATTTGATTGCAGCAGCCAATGAAAAAATTGATTTAAATGCTAAAAAATACCCAGTTGAAAAAGCACGAGGTAGTAATGCGAAATATACAGCGTATGAAAAAACCTGACTAGCAGTATGTGTAGGAGCGCAATTTATTGCGCGAATTTCATAATAAAACAATCTTCGCGAAATAAATTTCGCTCCTACAACAAATTAAATGTGATGAAATCTAGTGAGTTATAAAACCGCTAACGCGGCAGCGTAGTTTGGTTCTTCAGTAATTTCAGCCACTAATTCACTGTGCAACACTTTGTTGCTTTCATCTAATACAATCACTGCGCGTGTCGTTAAACCAGCCAAACTGCTGGTTTTAATCGCAACGCCATAGCTTTCGGCAAATGCAGCTGAGTTACGGAAGCTAGATAATGTTTCTACGTTTTCAATACCTTCAGCCGCGCAAAAGCGGTTTTGAGCAAATGGTAAATCAGCAGAAATGCACAACACCACTGTGTTATTGAGTTTTGCAGCTTGCTGATTAAATGTGCGTACTGAAGTAGCGCAGGTTGGCGTGTCGATACTTGGGAATATGTTCAATACTTTACGTTTGCCAGCATAGTTGGCTAATGACACATCAGTTCTGGTTTTGTCTGCCAGTGTAAAGTCAGGTGCGGTTTGGCCTTTTTGTGGGAAGTTGCCGCCGATTTCTACTGAGCCGCCTTTAAGGTTAACAGTGCTTGTCATATATTTATCCTTTTGTTAGTTGACGATGAAATAGCTGTTATTAATAGTTGTTAGCTTTACATCATAAAACAAAAACGCTCAGTTTGCACTGAGCGTTAATGGATTATCTGTAAATATAAGCCCTTGTTTTAGTAGGGTTTTACACTCACTTAAATCAAGTTTTCACTGAGGTAGCCTATAGTCATGGTTTGGTTATGCAATACGCTGTCGCTAGTATCTGGGCGCGGTGCAAACTCACCATATGAGTAAAAACCGGTAATCGCAGTTTGGCTGCCCAAAATTTGCTGCACTAGTTTCACTTCATCAGCCACTAAGTCTGCCATCACACCTTTACGACCTACGCAACTCACACACACCGCCAAACCAGTTTGATTCACATTGGTATGGTCTTTTACCAAATGTGCTGCATCACCGGCGCCTTC
>NCHI01000035.1:16663-18149 GCA_002281815.1 Methylotenera sp. 24-45-7 | reverse complement strand
AGCAGCGCCTTATCTTCGACAGGAATGGATAGGCTTTGATACGTATTATTATTTGAGGTGATCATAAATGCGCATCAGTTAACCGTTTGTTATAACCATGCCTCTTCGCGCACTACTGGCAAGCTTTCAAAGCCTGGGTAAGCAAAGTGGTAACCTTGGAACAGATACACACCTTGTTCAAACAAGGTTTTGCATTCTTCCTCGCACTCTATGCCTTCGGCAATAATTTTTATCGACAATTCTCTGCACACAGCAATGATACCGAACACCAAAGATCTGCGTACTCGGTCATTATGAATATTACGTGTCAGTGACATATCCAGCTTAATCACGTCAGGTTGCCAGTCGGCCAAAAGGTTAAGACCTGCGTAGCCTGCGCCGAAATCGTCTATTGCAGTGGTGAAGTTTTGTTTTTTGTATTCAATGAAGATATTTTTAAGGTGGTCATGGTCTTTGACTTTTTCGCCTTCTGTTACTTCAAACATAATACGATCAGTAGGAAAATTAAGCTCAGCTGCAGCTTCTAGTGTGGCTCTGATACAGGTTTCTGGGCGGTATACCGCATTTGGTAAGAAGTTAATGCTGAGCATGCCTTCGAGGTTGAGCTTTTTTGCCAAGTCCAGGGCTTTTACGCGAATCGCCTGATCAAATTTATAGCGATTAGTGTCGTTGAGTTGTGACAGTATGAAATCCGCACCTTCTTGATTTGGGCCTCTTACTAATGCCTCATAGCCAAAGATGTTTTTGTCGCGCAAGTTCACAATCGGCTGAAATGCCATGGTGAACTCTATGCCTAGCTTGGCTGGGTCTCGACATTCTTTACAGCCTACCGACTGAAATGGTTTTATTTCTAACATGTAATTTATCCCCCGATATTGATTATTTATATTTTTTATTTTATTAAACTAAGCCAGGTACTGAAACCAAGACATATACAGACAGAGCGCAAGCAATGATAGATAACGCCAAAGAAAGCACTACTAGTTTGTTGGGTGATGAATCAGCTTGTGTTATGGCATTTGCCTGCGCTGAAATAGGCTCAGTAACGCTGGATTCAATCTCTAATGTTGGGTCGTAAGCATCTACCAGTACGCCTAGAATTTTCTGCGTCATTTCTGGCGTAAATTGATAAGGGTCAAAAGTTTTGTAGCCATTATCTTTCAGGAACTGACCCATTCTGTCATCTAAGGGCGCATATTTCATAGCCCAATCTGGGAAAGACAATTTTGAAACATATTTTTTTGAAATTAATTTAACGTCTCTGTGACGCGGGTCTTGCTCAATTTTAGAAAACAGCGTGTTGACAGCCGCTTCGTCGCCTTCTAAGCATTGAAAAAAAGCACCATCACCAAAGTACAAAACACCTACTAAGCCATGTTTGCGGTTATTAATTCTAGACTTGGCAAGAATTCTCACCACATTAGGTTCAATCTTGTTAATTGCATCTGCATTTTCAAAGGTTGACCGACTGATATAGATAATTTGT
>NCHI01000035.1:1627-16566 GCA_002281815.1 Methylotenera sp. 24-45-7 | reverse complement strand
AAATGCAACTGCGCGCGGTAAGCCGCTAGTCTATAGTCGCTATTTCTCCGGCTTCCTGATTCGGTTTACTAGATTGAAACACCAATTGCACCTCATTATTTTCATCTACATCGACGTGTACGCTACCGCCATTGGCTAGTCTGCCAAATAGCAATTCGTCGGCGAGTGCTTTCCGGATGGTGTCTTGTATCAGCCTTGCCATCGGACGTGCGCCCATCAGTGGGTCAAAGCCTTTTTTACCTAAATAAGCTTTTAGCGCGTCACTGAAAGTAGCCTCCACTTTTTTCTCGTGTAACTGATCTTCCAATTGAATCAGGAATTTATCTACCACACGGATAATGATGTCTGGCGTTAAGCCGGCAAACGACACGATGGCGTCCAAGCGGTTACGGAACTCAGGCGAGAATAGGCGTTTGATATCGGCTTCTTCATCGCCAGCTTGTTTGCTGGTGGTGAAGCCCATGCTGGATTTAGATAAGCTCTCAGCGCCAGCATTTGTGGTCATGATGATAGTCACGTTTCTGAAGTCAGCTTTTCGGCCATTGTTGTCAGTCAGCGTACCATGGTCCATCACTTGCAACAGAATGTTGAAAATATCCGGATGCGCTTTTTCAATTTCATCTAATAACATTACGCAATATGGATGTTTGGTGATGGCTTCTGTCATCAAGCCACCTTGCTCAAAGCCCACATAGCCAGGAGGTGCGCCAATTAAACGTGAAACCGCATGGCGTTCCATGTATTCACTCATGTCAAAACGAATCAGCTCAATACCCATGATGTAAGCAAGCTGTTTAGCAACTTCAGTTTTACCCACACCGGTAGGGCCGCTGAACAAGAAGCTACCAATTGGTTTATTGTTTTGCCCCAAACCGCTACGTGCCATTTTCACAGCAGAAGATAGCGCTTCGATGGCTTTATCTTGACCAAACACCACAGCTTTTAAATCGCGCTCTAGGGTTTTGAGTGCGTTGCGATCATCGCTGGAAATGTTTTTAGGCGGAATGCGCGCAATTTTGGCAATGATGTCTTCAATCTCTTTATTACCGATGACTTTTTTCTGTTTGGATTTTGGCAAGATACGCTGCGCGGCACCAGCCTCATCAATCACATCAATCGCTTTATCCGGCAAATGACGGTCATTGATATATTTAGCAGAAAGCTCAGCTGCGGTAGATAAGGCGGCAGCCGTGTATTTGACGCTATGATGACTCTCAAAGCGTGATTTTAAACCTTTGAGTATCTCAACGGTTTCAGCCACGCTAGGCTCGACTACATCTACTTTTTGGAAGCGGCGTGACAAGGCGTGGTCTTTCTCGAAAATGCCACGATATTCTTGATAGGTGGTTGCGCCTATACACTTGAGTGAGCCATTGGATAGTGCTGGTTTGAGTAGATTGCTGGCGTCAAGTGTGCCACCGCTGGCAGAGCCTGCCCCAATCAAAGTGTGAATTTCATCGATAAACAAAATTGATTCAGGTTTTTCTTCGAGTTGTTTCATTACCGCTTTGAGGCGTTGCTCAAAATCACCGCGGTATTTAGTCCCGGCAAGTAGCGCGCCCATATCCAGAGAGTAAACCACGGCATTCGCCAACACATCAGGGATATCTTTTTCTACAATTCGACGTGCTAAGCCTTCAGCAATCGCCGTTTTACCTACGCCTGCCTCGCCGACTAATAATGGATTGTTTTTGCGACGACGACACAAGGTTTGCACCACGCGCTCAAGCTCGCTAGCACGGCCAATCAAGGGGTCAATTTTACCTGCGGCTACTTGCGCGTTTAGGTTCACGGTGTAATTCTCTAGTGCACCCGTAGGCGCAGCTTCGCTGTTCACCTCAGGATCATCCGCCTGTGGTTTTGCAGATTCACCCACTTTAGAAACGCCGTGAGAAATAAAATTCACCACATCTAAGCGCGTGATTCCTTGCTGATGTAAGAAAAACACCGCATGCGAGTCTTTTTCACCAAAAATAGCAACCAGTACGTTAGCACCTGTGACTTCTTTTTTACCTGAGGATTGTACGTGTAACATTGCGCGCTGAATCACACGCTGAAAACCCAAGGTAGGCTGCGTATCAACCTCATCCTGCCCAATCACGGTAGGCGTGTGTTCTTCAATGTATTGATTGAGCTCGGTACGCAGTGTTTCGAGTTTTGCACCACATGCCCGCAATACCTCTGCTGCCGTTGGGTTATCAATCATGGCGAGCAATAAGTGCTCAACCGTAATTAACTCATGGCGCTTTTGTCTCGCGTCCATAAAGGCCATGTGCAAACTTACTTCTAACTCTTGCGCTATCATTCTGTTACCCGACTTTCTCTAATATTCACGCTATTTCTATAATGCACTGCAGGGGATGCTGTGCTTCTTTCGCATGATTCATTACCTGACTCATTTTCGTTTCTGCTATATCTTGTGGATAAATGCCACAAACGCCCATGCCTTCGATATGTACTTGGAGCATGATTTGTGTTGCTTGTTCACGGGTTTTGCTAAAAAACCTAACGATGGTATCAACCACAAACTCCATCGGAGTGTAATCATCGTTTAACAACAGTACCTTAAACATGGGGGGCAATTTCGGTTTTGCAACCTCAGGTTTAAGTACGGTATTACTTTCGTGTGCTGGATTCGCCATAATTTTAATTAACTTCGTTGAATCTATTCTGAGCCAAATAGTAAAAAATTCAAGCTCAAATTAGGCGTTTGAATCACATTTCAGCAAATAAACATTTTTGCTGATGAATGCTAAGGAAATATTTTAACGCTCTTTACGATACGGTCTTGCGTTTGAATAATTTCTAAGCGATGGGTTCCGATTTTGAAACTAGTATTAGGCTCGGGAATGTCTTCAAAATGCTCCAGTATCAGACCATTAAGAGTGCGCGGGCCGTCTAGCGGTAATTGAAGTTTTAACTTTTTGTTTAAGTCGCGCAATGAGCTACTACCGTCTACAAACCAGCTACCATCCTCTTCTCGGTGATAACTTCCCGTGCGTAATGGCGATTGCGTAGTGAAATCACCAATCACTTCTTCCAAAATATCTTCCAGTGTGACTAAGCCTTTAAATTCACCATATTCATCTACGACCAGCGCAACCCGCTGCTGGTTCTCTTGAAATTGCTGAATTTGTGTAAATAGTGGCGTGCCGGATGGAATAAAGTAAGGCTCTGAGATGAGTTCTAGCAATGCATCTTTATCTAGTTCATTGCCGTCTAGATGCTCGCGCAGGCTGCTAATCACTTTGCGCACATGCAATATGCCGATAATTTCTTCGTGCTCGCCCTGGCGCACTGGCAGACGCGTGTGCAAACTACTGGAAATATGCTGCAAGATATCTTCAATCGGCACATCAAAATTAATACTTTCCACCATGGTGTGCGCGGTCATCACGTCATCCACGGTGATTTTTTCTAATTCAAACAGGTTGAGCAATATGGTGCGGTGCTTTTGCGGCATAAAGTGGCCGGCATCGGTCACTATGCTACGCAGTTCGTCCATGGTGAGTGATTGTGTGGATTCTGCAAAGTTGACTCTTACGCCTAGTATGCGCAACAGCGCGCCTACGAACAGATTTACAAACCACACCACAGGGTAGAGCACTTTAAGCAGTGGATAGAGAATATAGCTACAAAATATGCCGAGCTTTTCAGGGTAGGCGGCTGCAATGACTTTGGGTGAGATTTCGCTGAACACCAAAATAGCAAATGTCACAGCCAGCGTACCTATCATGAGCACCCATTCACCTTCGCCGAACAGTTCTACGGTAATTACAGCAACTAGTGTCGCAGAAGCGGCATTGGCAAAATTGTTGCAGAGCAGAATTACGCCTAGTAGTTTATCGGTTTTAGCGAGCAGTGCACTGGCAAGACGCGCGCCGCGATTGCCTTCTTTCACCAAATGCCGCAAACGATAACGATTGAGCGACATCAAGCTGGTTTCTGCGATAGAAAAAAAGCCGGAAATAAGCAGTAGCATGCCTAAGCCGACTAGCTGCCATGAAATAGGAATATTATCCAAGGGGTGCGATTATGCAGTTATAGAAGTAGTGAGTTTATACGCGAGGCGTGATGCAAAGCAAGCATTGAATACTTGGTGTGATGCACAGTGATGCAACACACCAAGACTTAGGAATTTAAGCAAAATCTGCCGGGTCAGGTTCGACGACTTTATCTTTTTTGTCGGTTTCTTTTTTCTCAATATCACCAATCAGGTTGGCGCGGTTTACGCCTAGCCACATTGCAATCGGGCTGGCGACCAAAACCGACGAGTAAATACCGAATAAGATGCCGATGGTCAATGCCAAGGCGAAGTTATGCAGCACCTCACCGCCAAACAGCAACATAGAGCCGACCATGGTTTGTGTCATCAAGTGCGTAATCACAGTGCGTGACATGGTGCGGGTAATCGCGTTGTCTATCACTTCGGTCACGCTGGCTTTACGCATTTTGCGGAAGTTTTCGCGTACACGGTCAAACACCACCACAGATTCGTTCACCGAGTAACCTAACACGGCCAACACTGCGGCGAGTACGGTGAGGTTGAACTCCCATTGGAAGAATGCAAAAAAGCCCAGAATAATCACCACGTCATGCATGTTGGCAACAATTGCTGCCACCGCAAAACGCCACTCAAAGCGCAGCCACAGATAAAGCATGATACCTACGCATACAAAAAACAGCGCTAAACCACCGTTTTCATAGAGCTCGTCACCTACTTGCGCACCAACTGACTCGACACGGCGCACTTCTGCACTGGCATCTGCCGCCACCAAAGCCGCTTTTACCTGCTCAGACAATTGCGAAACTGATAAGTCAGCTTTTACCGGCAGGCGAATTAATACATCGCGGCTGGTACCAAAGTTTTGTACGGTGGCCTCTTTAAGGCCGATGCTGTCTACCGCCTCACGCACGCTTTCTAGATTAGCTGCTTGTGGGTAGCTCACTTCCATCACAGTACCGCCAGTGAAGTCCACGCCGAAGTTCAAACCGCGTGTTGCTAAAAAGAACACCGCTAAAATGAAGGTCACCAATGAGATAGTCGTCGTTAAACGACCATAACTCATAAACGGGATGTCTTTTTTAATTCTGAATAATTCCATAATGTTTACTCTAGTATTTTGCTAATTGAGATGTTTGCTGCGTCACTTATGCTTTGTCATTTAGGCTTTATAAATCTGGCCAATAGAAATTTTGGTCAGTTTACGACGATAGCCATAGATGAAATTCACAATGGCGCGCGATACCACAACCGCACTGAACATTGAGGTTAAAATTCCCAATACGTGCACCACAGCAAAACCTTTGATAGGGCCGGTACCAAACATGAATAATGCTAAACCGGCAATCATGGTAGTAATGTTGGAGTCCAAGATGGTATCGAATGCACGGTCATAACCGGCATGAATACTTGCCTGTGGTGTATTGCCGTTACGCATTTCTTCACGTACACGTTCGTTAATCAACACGTTAGCGTCAATCGCCATACCCAGTGCCAGCGCAATCGCGGCCAAGCCCGGTAAGGTGAGTGTTGCTTGTAGCATAGATAAAATAGCCACCAGTAACAGCAGGTTTATGGCCAGTGCCACTACTGAAACCGTACCAAATACCATGTAGTAAATCATCATCATGACGGCAATTGCCGCAAAGCCCCACAGCGTTGAATGTACGCCACGATTAATGTTTTCTTGACCCATGCTAGGGCCTACGGTGCGTTCTTCAATGATGTCCATTGGTGCTGCCAGTGCGCCTGCGCGTAGCAACAGTGAAATGTCAGTAGCTTCTTGCGTATTCGCCATGCCAGAAATCTGCACACGACCGCCGCCGATTTCTTCATTAATCACCGGTGCGGTAATCACTTCTGTGTTGCCTTTTTCAATCAGCAAAATGGCCATACGCTTGCCCACGTTGTCACGGGTAACTTGTTGAAACACGCGCGCACCGCGACCATCTAGCGTAACGTTCACCACAGATTGCCCAGTTTGACCGTTCACACCCGGGCCAGCATCGGTAATGTAATCACCAGTCAGTACAACATTCTTTTTCACTAAAATAGCGCGGCCTTCGCGGTCTTTAAACACTTCATCGCCGACTGGCGCTTGACCTTTTTCCGCATTTTCCAGTGTCAGCGGATCTGACTTGTCTTCATCTACCAAGCGAATTTCAAGCGTGGCGGTACGACCCAGAATTTCTTTAGCCTTTGCCGTATCTTGCACGCCTGGCAATTGCACTACTACACGGTCAGCGCCTTGTTGCTGAATAATCGGTTCCGCTACCCCTAACTCATTAATACGGTTATGCAGGGTTTGAATGTTTTGTTTTAGGGCAAAATCCTGAATACGTTTTTGCTCAACCGCATCTAAAGTTGCGCTCAGTATTTTGTATTCACCGCTGGCTGATTCGTTAAACTTTAAATTAGGATAATCTTTCGTCAGTATTTTTTTCGCTTTTTCAAGTTGCGCAGCATCAGCAAAACGAACGTGTACTGATTGACCTTCGCGCACCACGCCAGCGTAAGAGATGCGCTCTTTACGCAGCGCGGTTCTAAAGTCACCAATGAAACGTTCAGCGGCTTTATCTAAAGCGGCTTTCATGTCTACTTGTAATAAAAAGTGCACGCCGCCGCGCAAGTCCAAACCTAAATACATAGGTTTGGCGCCTAAGCTGTGTAGCCAGTCAGGCGAGCGTGATAATAAATTCAGTGCAATAGTGTAATCGCTGCCCAAGTTGGCTTGCAGAATGTCTTTGGCTTTGATTTGTGTATCGGTATTGGCAAAACGTGCTTTTACGCCACGCGCATCCAGATAGATGCCATCAAATGGAATTTTTTCTTTTTTGAAGATTTCTTCTACTTTGCTCAGCAAAGCAGGATCAAGCTTAGTCGTACTTTTAGCGGGACTGACTTGCACCGCTGGCGACTCACCAAAGAAATTTGGAACTGTGTAAATAAAGCCAATTAAAATTACGATGGCGATAAAAATATTTTTCCACATTGGATAGCGGTTCATAGTCAGGCTCTAATCAATCTTGCAATTTGAATTTGGAAATACGGCATATCAATTATTCAGGCTAAATTTAATTGCATAAATTTAGCCCGAATGATTTAGATACTTTTAATGGTGCCTTTAGGCAGTGCGCTTTGAATGGCGTGTTTTTGTACAATAATTTCAGTTTCCGCAGCAATTTCAACGGTCACAAAACTATCAGTTACTTTTGTTACCTTGCCTACGATGCCGCCCGAAGTCACAACCTCATCGCCTTTTTGCAAGGCAGCCACCATATTGCGGTGTTCTTTAGCCTGTTTCATTTGTGGGCGAATAATCATAAAGAAAAACAAAACGAAAATAACGATTAGCGGTAAAAAGCTTGCTAAATCAGTAGTGGTGCCTGAGGCTGCGTAAGCATTTGAAATAAACACGATTTGACTCTCTTATAAATTAAAACAGAAAAAATTAGCTTTAAATTCTAGCACATAGTTAAAGTGGATTGCAGTCACGATTGTTGCTAACTGCAAAGCCTTGGACTACATCACACACGACTATTACGTTTGGCTGCAAACGTTTGCTTGAATGTCTCGAAGTTGCCAGCTTCAATAGCGGCGCGCATGCCCGCCATCAGTTCTTGGTAATAATAAAGGTTGTGTATGGTATTTAAACGTGCACTTAAAATCTCACCGATTCTGTGCAAGTGGTGCAAGTACGCGCGTGTGAAATTTTGGCAAGTGTAGCAGCCACAATCGGCATCTAATGGCTGTGTGTCATTTTTATAGCTGGCATTTTTAATTTTCACGTCGCCATACTGCGTAAATAGCCAGCCGTTACGCGCATTACGTGTAGGCATGACACAGTCAAACATATCTACGCCCTGCGATACTGCAGCCACTAAGTCTTCAGGTGTGCCTACGCCCATTAAGTAGCGCGGTTTGTTTTGCGGCATTTTAGGTGCGGTGTGCGCCAATATGCGCAGCATGTCTTCTTTAGGTTCGCCTACCGACAAACCGCCGATAGCGTAACCGTCAAAACCAATTTCTTCTAAGCCATTGAGTGAAACGTCGCGTAAGTCTTCAAACATGCCACCCTGAATAATGCCAAATAATGCATTTGGGTTGCCTTCATGTGCTTGCTTGCTGCGTTTTGCCCAGCGCAAAGATAGCTGCATAGAATCACTTGCCTCACTGTGCGTGGCTGGGTAGGGCGTGCACTCGTCAAAAATCATTACGATATCAGAATTGAGTACGCGTTGAATGCGCATGGATTCTTCCGGCGTTAAAAAGCAGGAATCCCCATTAATGGGTGAACGGAATTTCACGCCTTCTTCAGAGATTTTTCTTAAATCGCCCAAGCTCCACACTTGAAAGCCACCTGAGTCGGTCAAAATAGGCTTATCCCAGCCCATGAATTTATGTAGGCCGCCGTGGGCAGCAATCACTTCTAACCCTGGGCGCAGCCATAAGTGAAAGGTATTGCCGAGCACGATATGCGCGTTGATTTCTTTGAGTTCTAGCGGTGACATGGCTTTTACTGTGCCGTAAGTGCCAACCGGCATGAACGCAGGGGTTTCTACATTGCCATGTGCTAGTGCTACTGTGCCACGGCGTGCCAGGCCATCTTGTTTGTGTAAGGTGAATTGCATGTTAAAACGTCAATATTTGAAGCCGCGATACTAACATACCCCCTTGTTCCTGCATAATCTGCGCTGCTTCTGTGGCGTGTGTTGTCTTTGTGGTTGAATTTAAATGGCGCATTAATGATTGGGTTTTAATATAAATTAAAACTTAGCTATCTATATCCAGTCAAAGGAGTATCTTGTGTGGCTTGTACAGAGGAGAACGATATGAACAACAAATTTTTAATCACCACTATCGCAGCAGTTTTTATGGTGAGTGGTTGTGCCAGCATGACGGAAACACAAAAAGGAACCGCTAAAGGTGCAGCCATTGGCGGCGGCGCGGGTGCAGTGGTTGGTGCTGTAGCTGGCGGCGGTAAAGGTGCTGCAATCGGTGCTGCGATTGGTGCAGCTGCAGGCGGTATAGCTGGTAACGTGTGGTCAAAACGCATGCAAGAGCAAAAAGCACAAATGGAGCAAGCAACGGCAGGCACTGGCGTTGGTGTAACGCAAACCGCTGATAATCGCCTTAAACTTGATATTCCGAGTGACATCTCATTTGATACTGGTCGCGCTGATGTTAAATCAAACTTTAGACCAGTGTTGGATGCATTCGCACAGAGTTTGGTGAGCAACCCTGCAACCACAGTGACTATCATTGGACACACCGATAGTTCGGGTTCTGATGCGGTCAACAATCCCTTATCATTAAACCGTGCAGCCAGTACACGTGACTATATTACGGCGCGAGGCGTTGCTTCAAACCGTATTATGATTGATGGCCGTGGTTCACGTGAGCCATTAGTGTCAAACGACACTGCGGCTAACAGAGCTAAAAATCGCCGCGTAGAGATTTTTGTGGCAGAGCCAGCGCCAGCTGCAAACTAAAACAATGCGTTAATTTCAACAAAAAAGCCGACTTTAAACGTCGGCTTTTTTGTACGTTAGTTAAGTTATTTTTTCGCACCAATATTATTCATGATTTATACTTGAGCAACATTACTATTAGATAACACTTATGATAGAACCTAAACAAAAGCTTTCACGCCGTCATGTAGATTCTCCCTCGTTGCGAGAACGTGGTATTTATTTATTGCCAAATTTATTCACGTCAGCTGCTCTGTTTGCAGGCTTTTACGCCATTGTGCAAGCGATGAACGGTAAATTTGAATTGGCTGCAATCGCGATATTTATCGCGATGGTGATGGATGGTTTAGATGGTCGCGTGGCGCGCATGACCAATACGCAAAGCGCGTTTGGCGCAGAATATGACAGCTTGTCTGACATGGTGTCATTTGGTGTAGCGCCGGCATTAATACTTTATGTTTGGGCATTAAAACCATTGGGTAAATTGGGCTGGATTGCAGCTTTCATTTACTGTGCATGCGCTGCGTTGCGTTTGGCGCGCTTTAACACTAAGCTCGATGACGAGCATCAAGATAAGCGCTATTTCCAAGGTTTGCCTAGCCCAGCCGCCGCTGCATTGTTAGCAGGCTTTGTGTGGGTGTCTTATGAATACGGTGTGACTGGTCGTGATGTGTTTTTTGGTGTGCTGAAATGGAAATGGATGGCCTGGAGTTTAACCGTGTTTGCCGGTGCTTCTATGGTGAGCGATTTACGCTATTACAGCGGCAAAGACATCAACTTAAAAGCCAGTGTACCGTTTTTCGTGATTTTAGGTATCGTTTTAGCCTTAGTGCTAATTTCATACAGCCCGCCTGAAGTGTTGTTTTTGATCATGGCAGTTTATGCGCTATCAGGCTACGTGTTGTGGCTACGTGGCAAACTTAAATCAAAGCAATAACACGCGCACATGTCGCTGGAGATTGAATTTATTTATCATTATGATAAATAAATTCAACTAGTTAAACACTTGCGTAACTAGCGCAAAAACATTATATTTCTACCATCATGTTGAACACACACATCATCTTTGTTTCTCTCGCATTTGCTCTTTTCGCAAGTGCCCTTGTTTTACGCAAAACTTTTGCGTTACGCCTACGTGCGTTACTGCGCTAGCGCGCAGACTAAACCCCCACCCCCTTAAGTATTAAAGCACGTTGCATTTAAACAATTGTAAGCAAGCAACAATTGTAATTAAGTGCTAATTTTGAGCTGAATTATTCCATGCAATAATTCGCTAAAAACCGAATAAAGGTAAAGTAAATGACTCAAGCTAACAATAAACCAGAGCAAATTATTATTTTTGACACCACCTTGCGCGATGGCGAACAAAGCCCAGGTGCTGCCATGACCAAAGAAGAAAAAATCCGTATTGCGCGCCAGCTTGAAAAGTTGGGTGTGGACGTGATTGAAGCAGGCTTTGCAGCAGCCAGCCCCGGTGATTTCGATGCGATTCACGAAATTGCCAAAATCATCAAAAACTCAACCGTGTGCTCGCTCGCACGTGCTAGCGAAAATGACGTGCGTCGTGCAGGTGAAGCGATTAAACCAGCCGCTAAAGGCCGTATTCACACCTTTATTGCTACCAGCAAAATCCATATGGAAAACAAATTGCGCATGACGGAAGACCAAGTGGTCGAGCGTGCGGTGCAGGCAGTGAAATGGGCGTTGGAATACACCGATGATGTGGAGTTTTCAGCCGAAGATGCTGTGCGTTCTGAAATGGATTTTTTGGTACGTGTGTTTGATGCGGTGATTCAAGCGGGTGCTAAAACCATTAACGTGCCGGATACGGTGGGTTATTCAATTCCTGCCCCTTGGGGCGAGCGCATGCGTGACTTGATTGCACGCGTACCTAACAGCCATAAAGTCGTGTGGTCTACCCACTGTCATAACGATTTGGGTATGGCGGTAGCTAATTCATTGGCAGCAGTGATGGGTGGCGCACGTCAGGTAGAGTGCACCATAAACGGTTTGGGTGAGCGTGCGGGTAATGCCAGCTTAGAAGAAGTAGTCATGGCGATTAAAACCCGTAGTGATATTTTTAATTTGTCTACGGGCATTGATACCACGCAAATCGTACCTACCAGCAAATTGGTGTCATCGATTACCGGTTACCCAGTGCAGCCAAATAAAGCCATTGTCGGTGCGAATGCCTTTGCGCATGAGTCCGGCATTCACCAAGATGGTGTGTTGAAGCATCGCGAAACTTACGAAATTATGCGTGCCGAAGATGTGGGCTGGAATGCGAACAAATTGACCTTGGGCAAGTTGTCTGGCCGTAACGCATTTAGAACGCGCCTGAAAGAGTTGGGCATTGAGCTTGAAACTGAAGATTTGTTGAACGCAGCATTTGCGCGTTTTAAAGATTTGGCCGATAAAAAATCTGAAATTTTTGATGAAGATTTGCATGCTTTGGTAAGCGACGAGTTTGTGCAAGAAGCTTCAGAAAATTACAAATTAGTGTATTTGCAAGTCGCCTCACAGACTGGCGAAGTGCCGCATGCCTTGATTACAGTGTCAGATAATGGCACTGAGAAAAAGGCAGAGTCTGATGGCGGTGGCCCTGTAGATGCTGCATTTAAAGCGATTGAGAATATTGTCAGCAGCGGAGCTGAGTTATTGCTTTATTCAGTGAATAACATCACTAGTGGCACTGATGCGCAAGGCGAGGTTACCGTGCGTCTTTCCAGAGGTGGTCGTATTGTGAATGGGCAGGGTGCGGATACCGATATTGTGGTGGCATCAGCTAAAGCGTATTTGAATGGCCTTAACAAGCTTCACTCAAAAATGGAAAGAGCGCACCCGCAGGTTTAGCTTCATCGTAAAATCAAGCCAATACGGCGTAGCGCTCGCTTGCCGTACTTAAATATACTGTCCGCGCTCGCGCACCTTGTCTTGGCTTGATTTAACAATGAAGCAGTGTCTATTTCTAGCTGCGCGTTTAAATCCCCCAACGCTGCGCATTGCCCCCTTTTACTAAGGGGGCTATATTGGGGTGAATGCGATGGTTTCCTTCTCACTTTGAAATAAGGTGTGGACATGCCCTCTTTAATACTTCCCCCTTTGAAAAAGGGGGATTGAGGGGGATTTAAACGCGAAGCGTGAGGGATTTAAAACCCAACCCTAGGAACCTTAAATTATTTTATGCCCCAGACCCGGCAAACCTTATTCATTATTGCAGCCCTGTTTTGCACCTACTTTATCTGGGGTTCAACTTATCTGGCAATACGCTTCGGCATTGAGAGTTTTCCGCCATTTTTAATGGCAGGCATGCGGTTTACCATTGCCGGTGCTATTTTGTATGCTGTGATGCGCTATTTACGCGCTCCCAATCCGCCGCGCCAGCAATGGGTAGGGGCAAGTGTCGTAGGCTTGTTATTGCCAGCTTTGGGTAACGGCACCGTGTGCTATGTGCAGCAAACAGTTTCATCTAGCGTGGCGGCACTGTCGATTGCTACTGCGCCAATCTGGATGGCAATTTTTTCCTCGTTTTGGGGGCATAAAATTACTGTCAAAGAATGGTTAGGCATTGCGATTGGTTTAGTAGGCATTGTGTTGTTGAATTTAGGTGGTAGCTTTAGCGGTGATTTTTTAAGCGCATTTTTGCTGATTTTTGCCGCGGCTAGTTGGTCATTTGGTTCAGTATGGGGTAAACATTTGGCTATGCCACAAGGCTTAATGGCCAGTGGCGCACAGATGTTTGCGGGTGGCATAGCGCTGATGATCGCAAGCACGGTTGCCGGAGAAACTTGGCCACAGCATATCACTGCAAAATCATGGGGCGCGATGTTGTTTTTAATTGTGCTGGGTTCGCTCATCGCCTATAGCGCTTATCAATATTTGCTTAAAACCGTGCGTCCTTTAGTGGCTAGCAGCAATACCTTTGTGAACCCGATTGTGGCGTTTGGAGTAGGCATCTGGCTGGCCAACGAGCACGTCACGAAAATGGAGCTGATTGCGCTGGCGGTTATTTTGCTGGGCGTGTTTTTAGTATTAACGGCGACGCAAGAAAAAGAAACTTAAACAAAGAAGAAATTGAATATGAAACAAAATTTAGCTTTATTTGATTTGGATAACACACTGCTTGCTGGCGACAGCGACTATAACTGGAGCGTATTTTTAATTGGCGAAGGTCTGCTCGACGGCGAAAAGCACAAGGCACGCAATGAGCAGTTTTATCAGGATTACAAAAACGGCTGTTTGGATATTTATGCGTTTTTAGAATTTCAATTAAAGCCATTAAGTCAGCATCCTAAAAAGTTTTTGGACGAGCTGCACCTGAAATACATGCAAAAAGTCATTCGCCCGATGATGACGCAAAAAGCACAGTATTTAGTGAACAAACATAAAGCCGCGGGCGATTTATGTGTGGTGATTACCGCTACCAATAGCTTTGTTACCAAGCCAATTGCCACAGCTTATGGTATTGAGCATTTGATAGGCACTGATCCGGAAATGGTGAACGGTGAATATACCGGCGGTGTTAGTGGCGTGCCGAGTTTTCAAGAAGGTAAAGTCACACGTATTAATCAATGGCTGGCAGAGCGCGGCACCAGTTTGGCTGATTATGAAACCAGTTATTTTTACAGTGACTCGCATAATGATTTGCCATTAATGAAATTGGTGACCAACCCAGTGGCAGTAGATGCAGATGAAATTTTGACGGATTATGCCAAACAGCAAGCTTGGCCGCAGATTAGCCTGCGCTAGATGTTTTAAGTTAGCGGCCTAGAATAATTTCTAAAACAAACTTGCTGCCAATGTAGGCTAACAGCAGCAAGGCAAAGCCGGTCAATGTCCAGCGTATGGCTTTTTGACCGCGCCAACCGTATTGATATCTGCCGAATAACAGCCCGGCGTAAATGAACCAGCTGGCAATCGAGAAAATAGTCTTATGGTTAAAACTCAAGGCTTTATGAAAAATTTCTTCAGAAAACCACATGCCGCTAATCAAAGTGACAGTCAGCAGTGCAAACCCCAAACCGATAATTTTAAATAACAATGATTCCATCATCATTAAAGGTGGAAAACTGGGCAAGCTAATCAGGGTGCTTTTGTGATGCAGACTACGCTCGGCAATTGCCATTAATAAGGCATGTAGCGCTGCGAATGTGAATAAACTGTAAGCGAGCATGGCAATCCACACGTGCGCCACAAACAGGCTGTTGTCAGCGCCTGGCATAAAGTGCGGGTTTGAAAAAAATGCAGGCAGCAGTGCAAACAAGGCAGCGGGCGGCAACACAAAGGCCTGCAAGCTGTGCAATTGATGGTCACGGTCGGTTACCCAATAAATCAATACCGTCAGCCACAGAATGGCTGAAATTGATTCATAAAAGCCTAAATTGAACCCGATAGAAAAAATACTTTGGTGTAACAGCCAGCCATGCACCAATAACCCCAAAGCGATCATCGCAGAGTGCAACTTT
>NCHI01000035.1:0-1604 GCA_002281815.1 Methylotenera sp. 24-45-7 | reverse complement strand
AGATTTGCATTTTTTTCGGATGACTTGTGTGCGCGCCAAAAATCGGCGGCAACCGCGATATAGATAAACACTACCACCAAATATGGAATTAAATTTTGCATGGTGTAATTATGGCGCAAATACCGCTGAAATATAATAGTCTGATGTAAAATTGAAATCTAAATGAGTAAACGGATATAAAAATGTTAGAAAATTTAACCGGACGTCTGCAAGGTGTCATTAAAAATCTGCGCGGCCAAGCGCGTTTAACGGAAGACAATATTGCCGATGCAATGCGTGAAGTGCGCATGGCGCTGCTAGAAGCTGACGTTGCGCTACCTGTAGTCAAAGATTTTATTGCCGCGGTTAAGTTGCGCGCACAAGGCAAAGAAGTATTGCAAAGCCTCACCCCTGGGCAAGCTGTTATTGAGGTGGTAAACGACGAACTCACAGCGCTGATGGGTAAGGCTAACGTAGGCTTGAATTTAGCCGCAGTGCCGCCAGCGATTATCCTCATGGCAGGTTTGCAAGGCTCTGGTAAAACAACCACCTCAGCCAAGCTTGCGAAATTACTCAAAGAACAAAAGAAAAAAGTATTGCTAGCCAGTGCCGATGTGTACCGTCCAGCAGCGATTGAACAACTCAAAACACTGGCAAAGCAGCTAGAAGTTGAATGCTTTGACAGCAACGCCAGCCAAAAGCCGGCAGATATTGCTGCATCGGCTTTAGATTTTGCCAAACGTGGCTATTACGATGTGGTCATTTTCGATACGGCAGGTCGCTTAGGTATTGATGAAGCCATGATGGCGGAAATTAAAGCGCTGCATGGTTTGCTAAACCCGATTGAAACGCTGTTCGTGGTCGATGCAATGCAAGGGCAAGACGCAATAAACACTGCAAAAGCCTTTGGTGAAACCTTACCGCTTACCGGTGTGATACTCACAAAGTTGGATGGTGACTCGCGCGGCGGTGCAGCCTTGTCTGTGCGCCACGTGACTGGCAAGCCAATCAAGTTTATTGGTGTGAGCGAAAAAGTGGATGGCCTAGAACCATTCTACCCAGAGCGCATGGCATCGCGCATATTAGGCATGGGTGATGTGCTCGGCTTGATTGAGCAAGCGCACAAAAATGTAGATATGGCCGAGGCGCAAAAGCTAGCCGACAAAGTCAAATCAGGAAAAAACTTTGATTTAGATGACTTTAAAGCGCAAATGTCACAAATGCGCAAAATGGGTGGCATGGGCGCACTCATGGATAAAATGCCGGCACAAATCGCGGGCATGGCAGCTAAAGTAAACCCAGATGACGCAGACAAAAGCCTGCGTCGCATTGAAGGCATTATTAATAGCATGACCCCGCTTGAGCGCCGCAAGCCGGATATCATCAAAGCCACGCGCAAAAAACGCATTGCTGATGGATCAGGTGTGCAAGTGCAAGAAGTCAACCGCTTGCTCAAACAGTTTGAAGAAACGCAAAAAATGATGAAAATGTTCAGCAAAGGCGGCATGGCGAAAATGATGCGCGGGATGGGCGGATTAATGGGTGGCAAACTACCTGGCATGCGTTAATAGCTTGATATCAGCAGTAACTGCTTAAAATTTATACACAATAATTAGCATTTATCT
>NCHI01000185.1 GCA_002281815.1 Methylotenera sp. 24-45-7 | reverse complement strand
TTCTCTTGCGTGCCCCTCTGCTATGTTTGAAGCTACAGAAACTGCAGCGCGCTGTAGTTGACTGCATAAACCAAAAATTTCATTTTTCGGGAAGCTAGATGTGGTAGCGTAAACCTCAGTGCTTAAATTAATTGCTAATCGCCATACTTGTAAATCACGATAACTTTTAATTACATTCACTGATAATAGCCCCTAGTCCCTAGCTCCCAGTCCCGATTTAATCAACGCGATAGTTCGGTGCTTCTTTGGTAATTTGTACATCATGCACATGAGATTCGCGCATGCCGGCAGAAGTGATTTGTACAAACTCTGCTTTATTGCGCATTTCTTCAATGGTTGAACAACCCACATAGCCCATAGAAGCGCGTAAGCCGCCCATCAGCTGATGAATCACTGCCAATACACTGCCTTTGTAAGGAACGCGGCCTTCGATACCTTCTGGTACTAGTTTGTCTGCATTGCCATTGTTGTCTTGGAAGTAGCGATCGCTGGAACCTTTTTCCATCGCGCCAATAGAACCCATGCCGCGGTAAGATTTATAAGAACGGCCTTGGAATAATTCGATTTCGCCAGGTGCTTCTTCAGTGCCTGCGAACATGCCGCCCAGCATCACACTGTATGCGCCAGCCGCAATGGCTTTAGAGATGTCACCTGAGAAACGGATGCCGCCATCTGCAATGAACGGTACACCAGTGCCGCGTAACGCTTCTTCAACGTTGGCAATGGCAGTAATTTGCGGAACACCAACACCTGCAACAATACGTGTGGTACAGATTGAGCCTGGGCCAATACCAATTTTTACGCCGTCAGCACCAGCATCTACCAAAGCCAGCGCTGCGCTAGCCGTAGCAATATTGCCGCCAATCACATCAATATTGGGGTAATTCTTTTTAACCCATTTAACGCGGTCGAGCACGCCTTGTGAATGACCATGTGCAGTATCAACTACGATCACGTCCACACCGGCTTCAGCCAATGCTGCAACGCGCTCTTCAGTGCCTTCACCCACACCAACCGCGGCACCAACGCGCAATCTGCCTTGGGCATCTTTGCATGCGTTAGGATGGTCAGTCGATTTTTGAATATCTTTAACGGTAATTAAACCCTTGAGTGTGTCGTTATCGTCCACAACCAATACACGTTCCAAACGGTATTGATGCAATAAGCGAATCACTTCATCTTTTGCTGCACCTTCGCGCACCGTGACTAGTTTTTCACGTTGCGTCATGATGTTTTTGATAGGTTGGTCTAGGTTAGTTTCAAAACGCAAATCACGGTTGGTGACTATGCCAACGATTTTGCCGTTATCTACTACCGGAATACCTGAAATTTTGTGTGTACGCGTAAGCGTGAGCACGTCACGTACAGTCATGTGACTTTGAATGGTAATCGGATCATTCACAATGCCAGACTCAAAGCGTTTAACGCGGGCTACATGCGCAGCCTGCTTCATCGCAGTCATGTTTTTGTGAATGAAACCCAAGCCACCTTCTTGTGCAAGAGCAATGGCAAGTGGCGCTTCGGTCACAGTGTCCATAGCGGCTGAAAGTAGTGGTATGTTAAGTTGGATGTTGCGAGAGAGTTGTGTTCTTAAAGACACTTCGCGAGGCAGCACGTTAGAATGTGCTGGAACCA
>NCHI01000034.1 GCA_002281815.1 Methylotenera sp. 24-45-7 | reverse complement strand
CTCGCGTAATTTGCCGGCCAATATCTCAAGCTCTGTCTTGATGTGTTGCTGTTGCGCTTGCTGGTAGTGCATTTGGAAATCAAACGAGAGTTCTGACCCGGCATATAGGTCAAGTGGATGCACAATATGGACAAGATGTAATTCGGCGCCCAAGTTTTTTGCAAGATGTGCTGCGCGAATCGTTGCTAAATTTGCTGCAGTTGAGAAATCAGTTGCAGCGACAATATGCTGAATATTTTGCATCATGCTCTCCTTTAATCATGGTTGATTATTGATGCATCAGCCAATAGTGTAGACCTAGCGCATAGATTAATCAATTTGTCGTGAGGAGTTAGGTCTACTTGGGTTTGATGCCGGTTGCCGCATGGTTGCGCGCTTGAATTGCAGGTACTAGGCCGTCGCGTTTGGCATCTAACGTTTTGTTGATTTCGATACCTTTACGATAATAATCTGCGTCAACGACAGGGTCAGGCACTTGAATCGCGAAGTATAGGGTGATAAAAGAAGCAATCACCACTGTCAATGGCCCACCTACAACCAGCCACATATAGCCATAATGCCACCAAGCTTTGCTTAGTGTTAATTCTGCTTGTATTGAATTCGGATGCATATACGTGCTCTTTTTTGAATAATAATTGAGATAAGTTGTTGATTAGCGGGGTACTAAAAACACAGATTCCTCAATCACTTTTTGATCGAGGGCTGTGGCTTCTACAACAAATTGCACATGATGTGAGCCTGGCTTGATGGAGCCATCAGGAATTTGCAAGCGCACTGGAATCCAACGTGACTCCGCAGCATTTACGATGACGATATTTTCGCCATCAGCAACGTCAGATTCCACTTTTAGTTTGTCTAGGCCGGTTGCGCTTAACTTGTAGCGCTGAGCAGACTCGGTGGCATTCATGATTTGTAGTCGGTAAACATTTTCCAACATACCACCTTCAGCCATACGCGCCATCACCCCGCGATCACGTACGACATCAACTCTGAATGCATTTCTAGTGACCAAACTGGTTAATAACATCACAACCAGCAGTACTAAGATTGCTGTATAAACCATGACGCGCGGTCTTAAAATACGGCGCAACATCTGTGTGTGATTCCAGCCCATGTTCATCGCGTGTTGGGTAGAGTACTTGACTAGGCCACGTTCATAGCCCATCTTGTCCATCACCGTATCACACACGTCAGCGCAAGCACCGCAGCCGATGCATTCGTATTGCAAGCCTTTGCGGATATCAATGCCGGTAGGGCATACCTGCACGCACATGCTGCAATCAATGCATGCACCTTGTTTATTTTTGTCTAAATCTGCTTTAAGTGATGCCTTGCCGCGTGGTTCACCACGTTTTTCATCATAGGTAACAATCAGCGTGTCATCATCAAACATGGCACTTTGAAAACGTGCGTAAGGACACATGTATTTGCATACTTGCTCACGCATAAAGCCGGCATTGCCGTAAGTCGCGAAACCATAAAATAACACCCAAAATGTTTGCCATGGCCCTAAGCCCATGTTGATAACAGCAGTGCCAAGTTCACGAATCGGAGTGAAATAACCGACGAAGGTGAAGCCAGTCCACAAGGCAAAAGTTATCCACACCAAGTGCTTGCTGCCTTTTGTTAGGATTTTTTTGATTGACATCCCTGCGCCATCAAGCTTCATTCGTGCGGCGCGGTCACCTTCGATTTTGGCTTCTATCCAAAGAAAAATTTCGGTGTATACCGTTTGTGGGCATGTGTAGCCACACCATAAACGCCCTGCAATCGCGGTGAACAAAAATAGCGAGAGGGCAGAAATAATGAGAATTGCAGTGAGATAAATCAGGTCTTGTGGATACAGTACCAGATTGAAAATATAGAAGCGTCTTGCTTCAAGATCAAACAATAACGCCTGACGTTGTCCCCATTCTAGCCAAGGTACGCCATAAAAAAAGAGCTGAGTCAGCCAAATCATGACCCAGCGCCATTTGGTAAAGAACCCGAAAGTGCTGCGCGGATAAATTTTTTCCGCGGCAGCATACAAATTAATTACAGTTGCTTCGGTAGTTGCGTCTTTTGTAACATTCGAGTTCTGTTGACTACTCATTTTTACCTGCTGACTATTTCGCTGCGTTATTAGATAAACCCCAAACATAAGCAGCTAAAACATGAATTTGCTCTGGTGTAAATTTAGTGCTTTGGGCTGGCATCTGATTCACTTTACCTTCATTGATGCGTTTGATGATGGCTTCCTCACCAGCACCATGCAACCAGATGTTATCGGCTAGATTAGGTGCGCCGATAGCTTGATTGCCTGTGCCATCAGCACCGTGGCAAGCTGCACATATTGCAAACTTCTCTTTACCAGCAGCTGCGCGTGTTGCGTCATGCGTACTATTTGAAAGGCTTAGCACGTAGTTGGCAACGTTTTTAACGTCATCTTCATTGCCCACTGCTGCAGCCATAGGCGGCATCATGCCGACACGACCATTGCTTAATGTTTCCACAATTTTTTCAGGGCTGCCACCATGAATCCAATCGCTATCAGTTAAGTTCGGAAAGCCACGGCTACCATGTGCGTCAGAACCGTGACATTGCGCACAGTTATTCATGAACATACGCTCGCCAATGGCTTGCGCTTCAGGATTTGTTGCTAACTCTTCTACCGGCATTGCAGCAAACTTTGCATACAAAGGGGCGATAGTTTTGTTGGCAACAGCCATTTCCTGTTCATATTGTTTGATTTGCGTCCAACCCAGCTTGCCAGCATAAGTGCCGATTGCCGGGTAGGCTGCAAAATAAAACAATGAAAAGATGATGGTGATGATGAACATCCATACCCACCAGCGTGGTAATGGGTTATTCATCTCACGTAAGTTTTCATCCCATACGTGGCCATTAGTGTTGTCACCGTTTGGGCTGGTCGCTTTTATTTTGCTGGTTAGCCATAACAATAAAGCGCAGCCGATCACGCCACCCACTGAAATGACGGTGATGAATATCGGCCAAAAACTACTGGTAAAGTCGCTCATTTTATTTTTCCTCTAAACTTCTTACTGAAGTTTTAACTAGTTTTATAGGGGCTTTTGGCCGTTAGTCATGCGTAAAGGGCAGGTTGGCTGCCTCTTTAAAATCATCGGTTTTACGGCGTTTCCAAGCCCAAACCACAATCCCAACAAATACAGCGAAGCTGGCAATGGTGGCAAGAATACGGAGTGTGTTGATGTCCATAACGTCTCCCAATCTATTTCAGATGTGTACCCAGAACTTGCAGGTAAGCGATGAGGGCATCCATTTCGGTTTTGCCTTTTGCTTCGTCGGCAGCACCTGCAATTTGCTCATCGGTATAAGGTACGCCCACAGCTCGCAAGGCACGCATATTTGGCGCAAGTGATGCTGCATCCACTGGTGTATTTTCCAACCATGGATAAGCTGGCATGATGGATTCAGGTACCAAATCACGTGGGTTGATTAAGTGAATGCGTTGCCATTCATCACTATATTTACCGCCTACACGATGCAGGTCAGGGCCAGTACGTTTGCTACCCCATTGAAATGGATGGTCATATACAAACTCACCAGCCACTGAGTAGTGGCCATAACGTAGTGTTTCAGCGCGGAACGGACGTATCATTTGTGAGTGGCAGTTATAGCAGCCTTCACGAATATAAATGTCACGCCCAGCAAGTTGCACTGGTGTGTAAGGTTGCAAGCCAGTGATAGGCTCGGTGGTAGATTTTTGGAAGAATAGTGGCACGATTTCCACTAAGCCGCCAAAAGCGACCACTACCAGAATCAGCACGATCATCAGAAAGTTGCTGGTCTCAATTTTTTCGTGGCTGAAGCCAGTGTTTTTATCTTGATTTGACATGATGATTTCCCTTAAGCGTGAGCTGCAACTGGTGGAATAGTCGCCACGGCGGCTTTACCATTTTGTGCAGTTTTAATAACGTTCCATAACATGATAGTCATGCCGCTTAGGTAGAGCAGACCACCCAAAGCACGAATCATGTAGTAAGGTGTTTTTGCTTTTACGCTTTCTACAAAGGTATAGGTCAATGTACCGTCAGCATTGATAGCGCGCCACATTAAACCTTCCATCACGCCTGAAATCCACAATGCGGCGATATACAACACGATGCCGATAGTTGCCAGCCAGAAATGAATTTCAATGGCTTGCACACTGTGCATTTGTTTTTGACCGAACAAGCGCGGCACCATGTAATAGAGTGAACCCATAGAAACCAAGCCTACCCAGCCTAAAGCGCCTGAGTGCACGTGACCAACAGTCCAATCGGTGTAGTGTGAAAGTGCATTCACGGTTTTAATGGCCATCATCGGTCCTTCAAACGTGCTCATGCCGTAGAAAGACAGTGAAACAATCAAGAAACGCAAAATTGGGTCGGTACGCAATTTGTGCCAAGCGCCAGACAAAGTCATCATGCCGTTGATCATGCCGCCCCAGCTTGGTGCTAGTAGAATCAATGAGAATGCCATGCCTAAAGATTGTGTCCAGTCAGGCAATGCGGTGTAGTGCAAGTGATGCGGACCTGCCCACATATAAGTGAAAATCAGCGCCCAAAAGTGCACAATAGAAAGGCTGTATGAGTAAACCGGACGATCCGCTTGTTTAGGCACGAAGTAGTACATCATGCCCAAAAAGCCAGCTGTTAAGAAGAAACCAACTGCATTATGGCCATACCACCATTGCACCATGGCATCTTGTACGCCAGCGTATGCTGAGTAGGATTTCATGAAGCTAGCCGGCATTGCAGCACTGTTCACAATGTGCAATAAAGCGACTGCGATAATAAATGCACCCAAAAACCAGTTGGCAACGTAGATATGTTTTACGCGGCGCATACCAATAGTGCCAAAAAACACTACTGCGTATGAAACCCACACCAAGGCAATCAGCACATCAATAGGCCATTCCAGCTCTGCATACTCTTTACCTTGGGTGAAACCTAAAGGCAATGAGATTGCGGCGGCCACGATAACCGCCTGCCAGCCCCAGAAGGTAAAGCTAGCAAGCTTAGGCATAAACAAGGAGGTGTGGCAAGTGCGCTGAACAATGAAATACGATGTGGCGAAAAGCGTACAGCCACCAAATGCAAAAATAACTGCATTGGTATGCAATGGACGCAAGCGACCAAAACTAGTCCAAGGTAAGCCTAAGTTGAGTTCTGGCCAGACCAGTTGTGAGGCGATGATTACGCCTACCAACATGCCCACCACGCCCCAAACCACGGCCATGATAGAAAATTGCCGTATAACGGTGTCGTTATACGTATTCGATTGTGAAGTCGAGACTTGCATTTAGTTCTCCCAAAGTGCCTATTGAAAATTTACCGCGAGTTATACACGTGGCATTTTGTCGCACGGCACGTAAATGGGATTTGATTCAAGTCAACTACACTAGATTAAATGGCTTGCTATCAGCGTCTAATCAGGATTAGACGACATCTATTCATCACCTAAATATTTAAAAACGCTTGGCTGAATGGACTTGAAAATCTAGTAAACTCTTATGCCATGAGAGTGCTCATCATCATGTTAAGTCTGTTGTTTCTGTCTGCGTGTCCTCAGTCTGAGGTGAGTCAGGTTGAGTCAGTCAAGCCTATTCGTTTTGCACTCGCGCAAATGCCGCTGAACTTGGATCCGCGCTACGCCACTGATGCGGCTTCAGAGCGTGTAAATCGCCTGCTTTATCAATCGTTAGTAGATTTTGATACGCATGCTAAGCCAGTGAGCAGTTTAGCTACTTGGCAAATGTTAAATCCTTTGCACTATCAATTTATTTTAAAGCAGCCGCTAGCAGAGTTTCAATCCCGTCAAACTTTGAATGCCGAGGATGTTAAAGCGACCTATGACTCTTTACTAAGCTTGAAAGATGCGCCGCAAGCAGCTGAGTTCACAAATATTGCGTCGATTAAGGTTATGAACCCGTATGTGCTCGAGTTTAGGTTAAAACAGCCGGATCCACATTTTGTGTCTAAATTGATTATTGGTATTTTGCCTAAGCGCTTAATACAGCAGCAGCATGATTTTGCCCATCAGCCTGTGGGTAGTGGTGCATTTAGCTTTGTGCGCTGGGATAAGCAGTTAGTGTTAAGCAGAAAGCGCGATGCGCAGCCGGTGATTTTCACGGAAGTGAAAGATCCTATCGTGCGCGTGTTAAAACTAATACGTGGTGAAGTGGATTTGCTGCAAGGCGACTTGCCGCCAGAATTGGTAAAATATTTGCAGCAGCAAACCGAGATTAGCGTGCAAACCGTGCAAGGTACAAATTTTTCGTATCTGGGTTTAAATATGCAAGACCCATTGTTAAAACAGATCAAAGTCAGGCAAGCGCTGGCTTACAGTATAGATCGTGCTGCAATTATTGAGAAAGTCATGGTGAAAGACACGCGCGCTGCCAGTTCAATTTTAGCGCCGGAACATTACACAAATCGCAGTGCGCTGTTGTCAGCATATGAATATCAGCCTGAGCTTGCTAAACGTCTATTAATTGAAGCAGGGGTAAATCTGCCGCTAAAATTGGTTTATAAAACGTCCACTGATGCGCAGCGCGTTCGGCTTGCAACTATTATGCAATCGCAAATGGCGAAAGCTGGCATTGATTTAGAAATACGCAGTTTGGATTGGGGTACATTTTTTGAAGAAATTAAAAAAGGTAATTTCCAGCTTTATGGTTTGACTTGGGTAGGAATTAAGACCCCAGAAATTTATACCAAAGCCTTTGGCTCACAATTTACACCACCTAAAGGCTTTAACCGTGGACACTACACAGATACCCAATTAGATGCATTACTGGCAAATGAAGACTGGCCAGCAGCTACTAAGCGTATTCATCAGCAGTTGCCATATATTCCGTTGTGGTACGAAGGGCAATTTGCTGCGTTTCATCAAAATATTCGCCATTACTCACCCAAACCTGATGGCAACTGGGATGATTTAGCAACGATTACAAGGTCGGCTACAATAAACACATATGCACATTGAAATTTCTATCTCACAGCAAACGCTGACGCTATTTGATGAGTTTGGCGGTGTCAAAGCCAAATATCTTGTTTCTACTGCAGCCAATGGTACTGGCTGCATTAAAAATAGCGGATGTACACCATTGGGTGCGCATATTATTCGTGCCAAGATTGGCGCCAATGCACCCGAAAATGCAGTGTTTGTTGGACGCAGATTCACCGGTGAGATTTGTACCCCGGAGTTAATGACGCAATTCCCAGCGCGCGATTGGATATTGACGCGAATTTTGTGGTTGTCAGGTAAAGAGCCTGGTAAAAACCGTTTAGGCGACGTCGATACCATGCAGCGCTATATTTACATTCATGGCTCACCAGACTCTGCCGAAATGGGCAAAGTTGGCTCTCACGGCTGCGTGCGTATGCGTAACAAAGACATTATTGAGTTATACAATTTAGTGGCAGTAGGCACGGCAGTGGTGATTACCGAATGAACCATAAGCTATTTTTCATCGAAGCCATTCCTGACTCGACGCGAAATCTAGTGACTTTGCTAGTTAAGCCGTTGGATTCCGACTTTCGTCGGAATGACAGTTAATATGATGTTTTTACTACGTCGCCTAACGAGTTTTTTTACTGTTATTTTTGGCGTGTTGCTGCTCACTTTTCTGTTGATTCATTTAGTACCTGGCGACCCAGTTGAGGTCATGCTCGGCGAGTCTGCCAGTAGTGCAGACCGCGAAAGTTTGCGTGCAGAGTTAGGTCTAAATCAGCCTTTGATTCAGCAGTTTGGTAGTTATTTGCATAAGCTGGCACATGCTGATTTTGGGCAATCTATACACACCAAAACACCTATTGTTGAACTGTTTAAATCACGCTATCCGGCAACCCTAAAACTTGCGCTACTCGCATTAATTATTGGCTTGTTGGTGGGCATTCCCTTGGGTATTTATAGTGCATTAAAAGCCAGCCGTTGGCAGGATATTCTGGTGACAATTATTTCGGTTAGGCTATCTGCCATGCCTGCGTTTTGGCTCGGTCCAGTGCTCATGTTGATATTTGCCGTATGGTTAGGCTGGCTGCCGGTGAGTGGCATGGAGTCTGGTACTTCGATTATTTTGCCAGCGCTGACTTTAGGCTTTGGTTTAAGTGCAATTTTGACGCGCATGACGCGTACCAGCTTACTTGAGGTGCTCAATGATGATTATATTCGCACCGCGCGTGCTAAAGGCTTGCCGGAGCGTGTGGTGATTTTACGGCATGCTATGCGTGCTGCATTGCTGCCAATTATTACTATTGTAGGTTTGCAAATGGGCAGCTTACTAGCAGGTGCGGTGATTACCGAAACCATATTCAGCTGGGATGGTATTGGGCGCTTGCTGGTAGAGAGTATCGAAAAGCGTGATTACCCAGTAACGCAGGCTTGCGTGCTGGTGGTAGCGTTAAGTTATGTCATGGTAAATTTACTCACAGATATAGTGTATAAACTAGCTGACCCTAGGGTGCGCCAAGCGTGATGATGAAAACCTTCGCTTGTGTCATTTTAGGATTTTGGCTGGTGGCCACGTTGGCGGGATACTTTTTTGCGCACGACGCTAATGCCATTGATTTAAACCTGGTTTTGCATAGTCCGAGCTTGCGTCACTGGTTTGGTGCGGATGAACTGGGACGTGATATTCTGGCGCGTGTATTAACTGGCGTGAAGATTTCGGCACTAGTAGCGCTGGTAGTTACTGCAATTACTATGGTGATGGGAGTGTTGGTTGGCATGTTGGCTGGCTTTTATGGAGGCAAAGTAGACGCTTTCTTAATGCAGATAACCGATGTGTTTTTGGCTTTTCCGGGTATTTTATTAGCAATTGCATTTGCTGCTGTATTAGGGCCTGGCATTGGCAACCTGATTTTAGCGTTGAGTCTCACCGGATGGGTGAGTTACGCGCGGCTTACACGCGGTCAAACCATGAGTCTGCGCAGTCGTCAGCATGTGCAGGCGGCGCAATCTTTAGGCGCAGGCGTGCCGAGACTGCTGTTTAAACATATATTGCCGTTGATGACATCGATTCTTGTAGTAGAAGCCGCATACAGCCTTGCCAGTGTCATGATAGCCGAAGCCAGTTTGTCATTTTTGGGGCTGGGGATACAAGCGCCGCATGCTTCATGGGGAGCGATGTTGCGAGATGGTGTGCGCTTTATGCTAGTTGCGCCGCATTACGTGTTAATTGTAGGGCTGTGTTTGATGAGTTTGATTTTGGCGATTAATCTGGGTGGTGATTATTTGCGCGATAAGCTAGATGTGAGAAGGGATATGGAATGAGTTTAGGGCCGGTAATGATAGATGTGGTGGGCACAGAGTTAACTGCCGATGATATTCGCCGCATACAGCACCCTTTGGTTGGCGGGGTGATTTTATTCAAGCGTAATTATGAAAATAATGCACAGCTAAAAGCGCTGACTGCCAGCATCCATGCTGTGCGCCAGCCACCTTTGCTGATTGCGGTAGACCATGAAGGTGGACGCGTGCAGCGCTTTAGGGAAGGCTTTAGCAAAATTCCGCCTATGCGTGAGTTTGGAAAGATTTGGGATCAAAACCCTAAAAAAGCCAAAGAGTTAGCTAAGCAGGCAGGGTGGGTTTTGGCGGCAGAGTTACGTGCGCATGGCGTAGATTTCAGTTTTACCCCAGTGCTGGATATGGATTACGGCGATAGCTTGGTGATTGGTGACCGGGCATTTCATTTAAACCCACAAGCGATTAACGATTTGGCGTTCGCCTTGATGCAGGGCTTGAAAAAAGCGGGTATGGCGGCGGTGGGTAAGCATTTTCCTGGGCATGGTTTTGTGGTGGCGGATTCTCATGTGAGCATGCCGGTAGATGATAGAGAGTTCGACCAGATCGCCCAGCATGATATGCAGCCATTTCGCATGCTGATTGATGACGGTATTCCAGCCATCATGCCCGCGCATGTGATTTACCCGAAAGTGGATGAAAAGCCGGCTGGTTTTTCATCACGTTGGTTACAAAAAATCTTGCGTGAACGCTTAGGCTTTAATGGTGTTATATTCAGCGACGATTTAAGCATGGAAGCAGCAACGGCAGGTGGCGATGTGACTACAAGAGCGACAGCAGCGTTAACTGCTGGTTGTGACATGGTGCTGTTGTGTAATCAGCCGGCGATGGCGGATGAGTTGCTGGCAAATCTTAAATGGCAGATTTCCGCACAGAGTTTAAGCCGCTTGGCGCGCATGCATGGCCATAAGCACCCGCCAACTATGGACGCACTGCATGAAACAACAGAGTTTGTAGATGCGGTACATCAAGTAGCGCAAGTTGGTGTGGTAGAAGGTGAGTTGTTTAGTTAGCAAGACTTAACCAATATTTAACTTGAAACTTATCACTTAAAACGCTATCTTACACAGTGTAATTTTATTACTTTAAGGAAATATCCATGTTTGACAATACCCCAGTTTTAGGCCGATCAGAATCGGCTTTAGAAGCTACCAACAAAGTGTTGCGTAACACTTATGCGCTGTTAGGCTTAACCATGATTCCAACCGTCATCGGTGCTTTCATTGGTATGAGTTTAAACTTTGCTTTCGCGCAACAACATCCATTCATTTTTGCAATCGGAGCTATGGCCGCTATGTTCGGTATGTTTGCTGCGATTTCAGCTAACCGTAACAATAGTTTTGGCGTTGTGTTGTTATTAGGTTTAACTTTCTTATTAGGCTTAATGTTAGGCCCAATTTTGCAGCACGCACTCAACTTGTCGAACGGCGCGCAAATTGTAGGCTTAGCCGCTGCTGGTACCGGCATTATTCTTTTTAGCTTGGCAAGCTTTGCGGCAACTAGCAAAAAAGATTTCAGCTTCATGAGCAAATTCTTGTTGATTGGTATCGTGTTGCTGATTGTGGCATCACTCGCTAACATCTTCTTGCAAATCCCAGCAATGACATTGGCGCTATCAGGTGTCGGTGTGATTCTGTTCTCAGCCTTTATTCTGTATGACGTGAGTCGTATCGTGAATGGCGGTGAAACCAACTACATCATGGCAACACTAAGCTTGTACATGAGTATTTACAACCTGTTCACTAGCTTATTGCAATTGTTGATGGGTTTGATGGGTAGTGATGATTAATTAGTATTATTTGTTTGCTGAAAAGCCCCGTTGAACGGGGCTTTTTCTTTTTGACTTAAGCAGTCTTGGCTTGACTTAAGCTATCTTGGCTTGCTTGCGTCGCGCAGAAAAAAAGCTTGAAAGTAGTGCGCCACAGTCTTCTGCCAATATGCCACCAGTAATTTCTGTATGGTGGTTAAGCTTAGGCTCTGCCATCAGGTTAATCACACTGCCGCAGGCGCCAGTTTTTGGGTCGCTTGCGCCGTAAATCACTTTAGCGATGCGCGCGTGTTGGATTGCGCCGCTGCACATGGCGCATGGCTCTAAAGTTACGTATAGCTCGCAATCCACTAGGCGATAATTACCCAAATACTGCGCAGCATCGCGCATTGCGCGAATTTCGGCGTGGGCAGTGGGGTCGTGGCTAGAGATGGGGGCGTTGCTGCCACGGCCAATAATTTCGCCATTTTTTACTACAATTGCACCCACTGGCACCTCGCCTGCGTTTGCAGCATCTTGTGCGAGTTGTAGCGCAACCCGCATGTACTCAATTTCAGTCATTTTGGAATTTTCTGCGGCTTATGCATCTGCGGCTTGCTTCTGACTCCAGCGGATAATCACATAAATCACACCGAGTACAAACGCACCACCAACCCAAACCCCAACTTCTAAAAGTGTAGGTGAGGCATCTTGCACTGGCATTACAATCAGTTTGCGTAAGAACAACACCAACACAACCTCTACAAAAGTTTCTACCAGTAGCTTGCTGCCTTGCAGGTAGCGAATTTCTGCCGAAATGAGCGCAGAGATAGACCATAACAACATCAGTGTGCCCAAGGCATGTAAAAAGCCATGCACTAGATTGTGTGCGTAAGCTGCAGCTTGCACATCTTTAAAAAACAGCCAAGTAAACATAATGACAGATGTTGCGAGCGCCAAGCCGATGATGATATGCGCCAGACCGTTGAGCCAGAGCATGGCTTTAATGGCAATTTTGTTAAGTGGTGCAAATTCTTCGGGGAGCTCACTTTGTGTAGTTTTAAGAAGTTTTATGTTTTCTGGCATTATTTTTATCCAATATTGATTATTTAAAGTATGACATCTTCCAAATTAAGACGCAGTAATTCTTTTATTAACCATTGCTGTGCTTTGCCACCGTTGCTACGCCAGGCGAGAAAGCTGGTGACTTCAGGCTTGGGCTCGGCTACCAATTTTATGACCAGCTTGCCTTCTGCAGCATATTTTTCTGCCAGCCGCTTTGGCAGGTAGCCCACACCTAAGCCGCTAATTTGCGCCTGCAACTTAGCTTCCATGTCTGGCACAGTGAGCACATCTTGCCCAGATAAAATACCCGAGGTGCGCGGGGGCAAATTGCGTGAGCTATCAGCGGCCGACACTGAGCGATAGTGCATAATATCTTGATTTTGCAGCGGCTCTGCTAGCTTGGCAAGTGGATGCTGTGGCGCTACTGCGTAATGAAATTCCAAGCTGCCTATAGGTTTTGCCGTGTAACCGGTTCCGGTAGGGGCGTCACCCGGTGCGCCAAGTGAAATGTCGGCACGGCCATTTAATAACGCGTCCCAGCCGCCGCCATAAACTTCACGCAAAAGTTTGATGCGGGTGCCAAAATTTTGTGCATAAAATCTTGCTAACAGTGGGTAAATTGCAGCGATGTTAAAAATATCACTCACGGCTATTGTGAGGTCAGTTTCCACACCGCTGGCGACACGTTTCACACGTAACTCAAGTTCATTCGCGGCGCTTAATAAATTGCGGCCTTCGCGTAGTAGCTCCGCCCCCGCTTCTGTAAGCTCGGCACGGTGACCAGTGCGGTTAAATAAACTTACACCTAAATCATCTTCTAACTTACGCACGGTATAAGTGACGGCAGATGGTACGCGGAATAATGACTCAGCGGCTGCGGCAAAGCTTCCTTTACGCGCAATCGCATCTAGTACTTCAATGGCTTCGAGGGATAAGCGCAGGCTCATAAATTCTTCATCAATTTTTTTGAATGAAATTAGCAAAATTATTTGCTATTAGTTTACTGCTATTAAGCATAACATGCTTGAAATTATTCAATTAGCTTGAATAAGAAAGGATAAAAGATGCAAACTTTACAAGTTAGAAAAAGTGCAGAGCGCGGCTATGCCAATCATGGCTGGTTGGAAAGCTATCATTCATTTTCTTTTGCGGAATACTTTGACAGAAAGCATATGCACTTTTCAGTGTTGCGCGTGATTAATGATGACATCATTGCGGCTGATCGGGGTTTTGGCATGCATCCGCATCGTGATATGGAAATTGTGACTTATATGCTGGACGGCGAATTGCGTCATAGAGACAGCATCGGCAATGGCTCAGTGATTAAAGCGGGTGATGTGCAACGCATGTCTGCAGGCAGTGGTATCGTACATAGCGAATTTAATGCCTCGAGCGAAACATCAGCACATTTGTTGCAAATCTGGATTATGCCAGATACTTTAAATATGGCGCCGAGCTATGAAGAGCGACATTTTACACGCGAAGAGAAGCTTAATCGTTGGCGCTTAATTGCAGCTAAAAACCCAGCTAATGGTGCATTGAAAGTAGAGCAAGACTTGCAGCTTTTTGCCACTATCGTTGAGACAGGTGCAACGCTTAGCTATAGTTTGCATGAAAATCGCAGCGCATATTTACACATTGCACGTGGTCATGTTGAAATTGCAGGTCAGCATTACGGCTCGGGTGACGCGCTGATGCTAAATGATGCGCAACTATTGGATATAAAAGCTGTAACTGAAACTGAAATGCTGTTGTTTGATTTGCCGTTGCATCGTGAACTTGGTGCGTCCAAACACTAATGCTTAGCAAAATTTAAATATCAGAAAACACGAAAAGGACACAACATGAAAGCAATCAAATTAACTTTATTAGCGGCGACCTGTTTATTTTCAAGTGCTGCGATAGCCGCGCCTGAGATTTACAACATTGATAATACGCACAGCTTTGCCAATTGGAGCCTGCGCCATGTAGTATCAAAAGCTTCAGGTACGTTTACGGATATCACTGGCGTAATCAATGTAGATAGCGCGAATCTTGCCAACTCGTCTGTTGATGCAAAAATCAATATGCTGAGCGTAAACAGTGGCTATGCTAAACGTGACGCGCACATTAAAGAAAAAGATTATCTGGATGTCGCAAGTTTTGCCGAAATGCGTTTTGTTAGCACCAAAATTGAGGCAAAAACTGCAACTGAAGGCGTGATGACCGGCAACTTTACACTGCGCGGCGTGACTAAACAAATCAGTTTTCCGTTTAAAGTATTGGGCTTTGGTGTAGACCCTTGGGGTGGTCAGCGCAGTGGTTTTGAGGCGCATACCTCTATTAAGGCATCTGACTATGGTTTTGGATGGGGTTTAAAACCAAACGCCGCAGTGGGTGACGATATTGAAATTACCTTATTGATTGAAGGCGTAAAACCCGCGCCTGAAAAAGCCAAAAAGTAGTTTTGGCGATTTGATTTTGATGGATTAGCAGTTCAAACCAGTGCCCGCCTATGCGGGTATTTGGCATTTAATTTTGGCATTTAAAATAATTTAAGAAAATCAGGAGTAACACATGGCATTAGATCTATTTAGCCCAGTAAAACTAGGTGCAATCAGCCTCAGTAATCGTATGGTGATGGCACCGCTCACACGTAACCGAGCAGGTGATGGTGGTGTGCCACAAGACATTAACGTGACTTATTACGAGCAACGTGCCAGCGCGGGTTTGATTATTACCGAAGCCACACCAATTTCTGAGATGGCGCATGGCTACCCGCTATTGCCGGGTATTTATACCGACGCACAAATCGCCGGCTGGAAAAAAATCACCGATGCGGTGCATGCCAAGGGCGGGCTGATGTTCCTG
>NCHI01000033.1 GCA_002281815.1 Methylotenera sp. 24-45-7 | reverse complement strand
CTGATACAAAATCTTGCATTTGAAATTCTAGAAAAATATCTATAAAACATAAGGTGGTTATCTGATGCGGCCATCTCAATTTATTCGTAGGCCTGAATCACCGCTTGATACTCAGCATCATTGGTTTCAACTAACTTTACCAAATTTAAATTGCGCAACATGGGTGCCAATTCTGTGGCATGGTTGAAAAATACTTGTCTGATTTTTGACTTGAGTGGCTCACACAGATTGCTTCGGTAAACTGTGGGCTCATTTGGAATAGGATTGGATTGCCACAACACTTTAAAATCATTGTTGCGAAATTTATGCGCTTTTATCTCTTCATCCAAACGCATGCTGGCTACAAAAGCAGCATCGCTAAACCCTTTATGCACTAGCTTGATTGCCGCTTCGTGTGAACCTGAATATAAAATTCTTTCAAAGAAAATATTAAGCGGCATGCCTACTGTGGCAGAAAACATTTTTTGTGGCACTATCGCCCCAGAAGTGCTCGCAGGGTCGGTCAGGTTTAATGTAGCGCCTCGTAACGCATCAAAGCTTTTATAAGGGCTGTCACTTTTCACAATCAAAATGGATCGGTAGTACTTTCCTTCTTCGGTAAAGTGGCCTTTAGTGTGTGAATAAGTGGCAAAAGCTTCAATCGCATTGGCATCACGTTTTTTGGTCAATGCATAAGAACCAGCACCAAGCTCAGCAATATCCACCGCATTGGATAACAAGCCTTCAATCACTGTGCCATAAGAGGTGGGTTGCAACACCTCTACTTTGCGATTCAGGTTTTTTTCTAGCAGGCGCAGCAAAGGCTGATAGTAACGCAACTGCTCTACCATGTTCTTTTTGGGAATCAAGGCAAAACGGATGGGCGTAGGGTCTTCGCATGACTTTTGCTCAGCATAAAGATTGCTGCTAAATATGCTTGCAGCGAAAGCCAACATCAATCCGATTAATTTAAGTTTCATTATGAAATAGCACTTCTTTTATCATCAAAGCTTCAGCTTTTTCTGCGGACACTGCCCGACTAAAATAATAACCTTGCACTTGGTCGCATCCTGCAGTTTTCAGGTGTACGAGTTGATCGATGGTTTCCACCCCCTCTGCCACCACCTGCTTGCCCAAATTGTGGGCTAAGGTAATGGTAGAGTTCACAATAATTGCATCATCGTGACTATTTTTAATATCCGCGATAAACGCTTTATCAATTTTGATCACATCAATCGGTAAGGTTTTGATGTAGCTCAAGCTGGAAAATCCGTTGCCGAAGTCATCTAACGCTACAGTGACGCCGGTCGCTTTAATTTTTTTCAACTTAGATTTCACCTCATCAAAATTATCAATCAAACTCGTTTCGGTGATTTCAATTTCAAGGTCTTGGTGCGCCAAGCCAAACTCTTTAATACATGCATCAATATAGCCTGCCAATGTGTCATCTTTAAGTTGCTGTGCAGACACATTGACCGCCACTCTAACCGCTGGGATTTGCTTATCTTTCCAAAGCCTAATTTGCTGACATGCAGCGCGGATAACCCACATTCCCAAATCCAGAATGTGGCCAGTATTTTCTGCCAGCGGAATAAATTCGCTCGGATAAATTAACCCTTGCTGCGGATGATTCCAGCGGATTAAGGCTTCAAGGCCGACAATTTTAAAACCACTGACTTCCACTTTGGGTTGGAAATGCAGCACAAACTCATCATTAAGCAATGCGCTAGTGAAGCGCTGCTCTAATTCAAACTGCAAGATATTAGTGCTGTTAAGGCTAGGGTCAAAAAACGCGTAACTCCCCGATTTAGATTGTTTAGCTTGGTACATCGCCAAGTCAGCATGGCGAATAAGTGCCTGCAAATCATTACCATCGCGTGGCGAAATAGCAATGCCTATACTGGCTAAAATCTGAATATCATGGCCATCCAAATTTAAGCATGGTGCAGCGATGGTGCTTACAATTTTTTCTGCAATCTCTACCACATCCGATTCTTTTTCCAACTCCGTCAACATAATCACAAACTCATCTCCACCAAAGCGTGAAGTAATGTCCGAAGCACGTAACATTTGCTGCAACCGAGTAGCTACTGTTTTTAACAGCAAATCCCCAATATGATGCCCCAAACTGTCGTTTATAGATTTAAAGCGATCCAAGTCAATAAACAACACAGCACTAAAACTACGTGCACGTTTATTGCGGATTAAATGGCTAGCACCCAGCTCCATAAACATGCGCCGATTACATAAGCCTGTGAGATGATCTTTAGAAGCAATATCCAAGGCGCGGCTGCGCTCGCCTTCTAGGTTGGCGATTAACAGATTTTTCTCATCCTCTGACTTGGCCAACATATTGAAGCTGCGCCGCTGCCATTGCATCATTAAATTCAGCCAAAATGCACCCCCTAGCAACATCAAACTAAATAGGGTCAGCACTACAAAATACTTTTGTTTGAGTGACTGATGTTCACGCAAAATATCGTTGATTTCACGCGACACCAGAATATAAAAAGGATACGGCTGAATATGTTTGAGTGAAGCCATGCTGGGCGCTTCATGTATTTTTATTTCTCCTACCCAGTTATCGTCGGATAAATGCTTAGCATCAAGCGCTAATTTCATCCAATTCGGATTCATAATTTCTATGCCGCCACGCCGCACTTGCACCAATTCCTGCCCATTCGATTTAAGTAAATGAATGATGCCGGTTTCACCGATATCGATATTTTGGTAGAGCTTTAGTGCATAGCCCAGATCAAGAATAATGAGTAATACACCATTTTTATTTTCATGATTAAAAATTGGAATTAATAACGGGATATGCCACAACTCTGAAGATTCGCTGGAGATTTCTCCAACCGACATCACAGGCACTTGCCATCTTTGCTGATGATTAAGTAACCTCATTACTTCCGGCTTTAGCCTTGCATCGCCCTTGGATGGTGAAGATGCAAATCTAATTTGCCCGTTCTCGTCAAAAATAGCGATGCGCGTAAACACTTGGTCGCTTGCCAAAATCGCTTTGATTTTTGATTCTGCTTCAGCTGGGCTTAAAGTTAACCAACTGTGAGCAATCAGCTTGTAGATATCACTGCGGCTTAGTAGCTGCGTGAAGTTCTCTGCGACAATCAGATTAAGATTTTTATTGGTGAGGTTTGCGTTTTGCAGTGCAATTTCTTTATCGTAATCAATGCGCTGCAATGCAAATAGCCACATGCTAATCACCACAAAGAAAGCAATACTAAAAAAGCCCCATTGCAGAATATTCCAAATGCTTAATTGCTGAACTCGATTAAGACAATATTGGAAAAGTTGATACATATAACGCTTATGAATAAATTTTAATAATTTTATGGCACAAATGTTACAGTTTTATTGATTGTGCATATGCTGACGCTATGATTCATGCATGGTAAACACGTCAAAACGCAGCGTGAGTGCTATGCTCTATAAGTAAAAGTTTGGCTGCTCACTTATTTGCAGCATAGATTCATGAACACCCAGTTTTTCTTTTCATTCACAATGCTAGCCAACCACGATGTCATACTCGCTCTAAAGGAAATGCATTGAACTCAGAAAACCCCAAAACAACCGATAGCCCCGTCGATGCAACGTCATCTGTGATGCCCGCCAAAGACTTAATACAAGTCAAGAATTTGGCAATGGTGATACTGACTACTATCGCCGTTATTTATGCACTGGATTGGGCGCAAAGTTTTGTGATTACAATCATACTGGGCGTGTTGTTAGCCTACACACTCAACCCTGTGGTGAAGTGGTTGGAATATATCAAAATCCCGCGTGTGATTGGTTCAAGCTTAGTGATCGGATTGCTTATTATTAGCGTTGGTTTTGCTGGGTTTGCATTGCGCGGTCAGGTGCAATCTATTATCGGAAAATTACCCGAAGTTTCCAAGAAGCTCACTACTGCATTCGCAAGCAAGCGTGGCGACCCGATTACCAATATCCAAAAAGTACAGATTGCTGCCAACCAGGTTGAAAGCGCCACCGATTCAGTTGCTAATGCCGTCGCTCCTAAAAAAAGTCAAAAGGTGTATGTGGTAATGGATGAGAACAAATTTAAATTAGGTGACTTTCTGTGGCGCGGCTCTCTGGGCATTTTTGGTTTTATCGGAGAGGCGATTACCATGGCTTTTCTTGCCTATTTTCTGTTGTTATCTGGTGACACGTTTAAACGCAAATTAGTGCGGCTTACCGGGCCTTCGTTGTCTCGCAAAAAAATCACCGTTAACATTCTCGAAGACATCAATGAGTCGATTCAACGCTATATGTTTATGCTACTGATTACCAACGTCATGATTGGCTTGGCGATGTGGGTCACCTTCCGCATGCTAGGTTTGGAAAACGCAGGCGCTTGGGCGGTAGCGGCGGGGTTTCTACATGTAGTGCCGTATTTCGGCCCGGTAGTCACCGCAGGCGCCACCGGAATTGCAGCTTACATGCAGTTTGAATCTATAGGCATGGCCATGCTGGTTGCGGGTTCAACTATGCTGATAGCCACTATCATCGGGGTGTTTCTCACCACCTGGATGACAGGTCGAATTGCCAAGATGAATTCGGCAGCAGTGTTTATCTCTTTATTGTTTTTTACCTGGCTTTGGGGGGTATGGGGAATGTTGCTCGGCATCCCTATCATCGTGATCATCAAGGTAGCTTGTGTGCATATTGAACACTTGCAACCGGTAGCTGAGATTTTAGGTGAATAAATTTCTTTGTCACTGAAACCAATATGTCGCGCTCACTTGAACTTTAATTATGCGTAAGCAATCATAAAAGTATGAAATATTTTTCACGATACTTTGCATGTTTGTTATTGGTATTAATACCATTACAAGCCATTGCTGCCACCAATATGGCGGTGTGCAACACTATGATGCGAGTAAATACTGCTATAAAAAATACTTCTGCTGCGATGCCTTGCCATAAACACATCGATAAGGTGTTGGAAGTGGCGCAAGATCAGGAAAAACCCAGCCAGAAACCTGCATGTGAATCATACTGCGCAGCCATGTGCGCAAGCTTAAATGTCATCAGCATCACTACTGGCGTGGTGAATCCTAGCACTTACCTCGCTTCGTTTTTAATGATGCCTTTGCCTAATCAGGCTTACACCTCGGTCACTCAAGCCAATTTACTACGCCCACCAATATTCCTATCTTAAACTTAGCCTCATTGCGCCTATTTTTAGGCGTAATACTCTAGATTTAAAGATAGGAATTCTATGTTCACTCCAAAATTAACATTGCTACTGCCGAGCATGCTGCTCTGTTTGGGCAGTCAAAATGTGTCTGCTGGCCCGATGGGGTTTAAGGACGCTTACATGGTCATGGGTGACTTCAACAATAACTGGCGTGAAGCTTTTATTAACTATGCCGTTACACCGCGCGATGCATTCGGTGTGAGTGCAACCTATATGCGTTCAGACGATAAAACCAGAACGCGTACTTTAGAAGAAGTCACTTACACCAAACTGTTTCATCGCTGGAACATGCCGCATGCACAGGCTAATTTATGGCTGTTGGGTGGTATCGGTGCATTGCAGGGCGAGAATGCTCGCATTGGCAGCGATGATAAATTTGATAACATCATGATCACACCTGGCGTGCAGTTCGATTACGAAACTACACGTGTGTATTTTCAAGCAACGCACAGGTTATATCGTGCTTCAGGCATTAATCATGACTACAACTCGGTGCGCGCGGGATTCTCGTTTTATGAAACTGATTACGATAAAACCCAGCCCTGGCTCATCGTTGAAGCGCGCAACATGAATGGCTTGTCTGACAAAGTCGAAATCACCCCTATGCTGCGCTTGATTAACAAAAGCTTTTTTCTTGAGGCTGGCGTCAACAACTTTGCTCAGCCTCGCTTTAACTTTATGTATCTATTTTAAATATGAAGGAAACTATCATGAACAAACTATTATTCGCCTGCATGTTCTCTAGCGCATTATTGAGCAACACCGCATTTGCTGCCACGCAAACCCTGAAAGCAACCGTAAATGGCATGGTGTGTGCATTTTGCGCACAAGGTATTGAAAAAAACATACGCGCACTGCCGCAAACTCAGGATGTATACGTCAACTTAAAGCAACGCATGGTGGCAGTTGAGCTAAAAAATGGGCAGACCATATCCAATGATGTCTTGAAAAGTTTGATTAAGGATGCGGGTTACGATGTGACTGCCGTTGAAATCAGTGACCATCCGCTAGCGCATATTAAAGCAGATATGGAATCAAAATGACGACTGCTGATACTAAAACGGCCGCTGATCTATCTGCGGTGAAGACCGCGCAACGCGCCAATATACTGTCACTGTTTACCAGCGGATCGACCTTAATTTGCTGCGCGTTACCTGCCACTTTGGTTGCCATTGGCTCGGCTGCAACGCTGACTAGTTTGGTATCAAACTTTCCGCAATTGATTTGGATTAGTGAGCACAAACCACTGGTATTTGTGTTGGCAGGCGCTATGCTAATAATTGCAGGGTATTTGCAGTGGCAAGCACGTAACGCGGCTTGCCCTACCGATCCGCAACTGGCAGCGGTTTGTACAAAAACACGCCACCATGCGCTGATAATTTATTGGCTGTCTGTTGGCATATTTGGCATTGGTGCATTTTTTGCCTTTGTTGCGCCATTGCTCGTATCTTAATAAAACAACACCTTAATAGCCGCTTCAAGTGCATAGTGTTTTTCAACACAATGAAGCGGCTATCTAGGGTGCTTAATGTTTAGCTGCCATGTCGCATTTCAGCTAACGATTGTTTAATAACGCGCACTGCCGCTGACACACCAAGACCCGCCATAATGACCGCCACCAATAAATCAGGCCAAGCACTGCCACTGCCAAACACGCCAATAGCCGCCAACATCACCGCCACATTGCTGATTGCATCATTGCGGCTGCACAACCAAACCGATTGCATATTGGCATCCCCTTCACGATAGGCATATAACATTACTGCGACACTGACATTAGCGATTAAGGCCAGCAAGCCAATCGCCCCCATGGTGTAAGGTTCTGGCAGTTTCCCATGCTGAAAAGACCATATCGCACTGGCCAACACGAACACACCAAACGCGCCCATGGTGAGCCCTTTAAACAGCGCAGCCCTAGCACGCCACATCACACTCATAGACAATACTGCTAACGAAATGCCATAGTTCATCGCATCGCCAAAGAAGTCGATAGCATCAGCCATTAATGACACTGAATTAGCATTCAGACCAGTGAACACTTCAATCACAAACATCGCAAAATTAATGCATAAAGCCATCCACAATATCTTGCGATATCTTGGAGTTTGCAGCTGGTTTGCACTACATCCACTCTCACAGCAATCTTTAGCCATGACTCACCATCCGAACTTGTAAAAGTTTGTTTTATTTAATAAATATAACAATATATATAAAAATAAAACACTGACAATATAAACATATATGTTAAATTGTAGCGATGAAAAAAATCTCAATTACATTATTACTGCTTAGTTTTATTGCCATGACTGGCTGTGTTCACTTTGGCCATCACTGCCCACCAGGTCAAGCCAAAAAAGGCAATTGCATCTAAACTAAAATGCGCAGCCTAAAACTGCAAAACTTCAGCTTTATAGCACCAAGAGAATTCCAAAGCACTTGCTTCCACGTTAAGGCGACTCATAAAACCCGCTAATGGCGTGGGTGAGGTGATTTTTTCTTATGGTCGACGTCTTTGATTTATTTCCTATATTTAACACGGCGCAAAATTGTGCAAAATAATATTTGAAAATTGTTACTTAGTAGCTGATGCATTGCATGCAGATCTGCCACCCGCAAAATACCTTACAAAGGATTTAGACGGAATGGCGTTGTAAGGGATAATAAGCCCTCATCATTTTTGCAGCATTTTTTGGAATTTTCCCCATGGAAATTAAGGTCAATTTTCTCGATAAGCTACGTCTTGAAGCTAAGTTCGATGACTTCACGGTGATAGCCGACCAACCGATTCGCTATAAAGGCGATGGCTCGGCACCTGGCCCTTTCGATTACTTTCTGGCTTCATCAGCTTTGTGTGCTGCCTATTTTGTGAAGTTGTATTGTGACACGCGCAATATTCCTACTGAAAATATCCGCCTGTCACAGAATAATATTGTTGACCCTGAAAACCGCTACCAGCAGATTTTCAAGATTCAGGTCGAGTTGCCGAAGGATATCTCCGACAAAGACCGCCAAGGTATTTTGCGCTCTATAGACCGTTGTACAGTTAAAAAAGTAGTGCAAGCCGGGCCAGAGTTCATCATTGAACAAGTCGCTAATCTGGACGCCGATGCACAGGCCTTACTGATGGCGAATCCGGCTGCTGACGCACTCACTTATATTACCGGCAAAGACCTGCCCTTGGAGCAAACCATCGCCAATATGTCGGGGCTGCTGGCAGGCTTGGGCATCAAAATTGAAATCGCTTCTTGGCGCAATATTATTCCTAATGTGTGGTCGTTGCATATCCGTGATGCCCACTCGCCGATGTGCTTCACTAACGGGAAAGGATCAACCAAGGAAAGCGCGTTGGCTTCGGCCTTGGGCGAATACATTGAGCGCCTGAGTAACAATCATTTCTATGCCGGCGCGTTCTGGGGCGAAGACATCGCTAATGCTGCATTTGTGCATTATCCAAATGAGCGCTGGTTCAAGCCGGGCCGTAAAGATGCGTTACCTAAGGAAATCCTTGATGAATACACATTGGAAATATACAACCCCGATGGCGAACTGCGCGGCTCACACTTAATAGACACCAACTCGGGCAATACCGAGCGCGGTATCTGCGCGCTGCCCTTTGTGCGTCAGTCGGACGGGGAAATCGTCTATTTTCCATCCAATCTGGTCGAAAACCTGTTTGTGAGCAATGGCATGAGCGCAGGTAATACACTGGTAGAAGCACAAGTACAGTGCCTGTCGGAGATTTTTGAGCGCGCAGTCAAACGCGAAATTCTCGAAGGTGAAATCAGCTTGCCTGATGTACCGCAGGAAGTTCTCGCGAAATACCCTAGCATTATGGCCGGTATTCAAAGCTTAGAAGAACAAGGCTTTCCGGTGCTGGTAAAGGATGCATCACTGGGTGGCGTATATCCGGTGATGTGCGTCACCTTGATGAATCCGCGCACAGGCGGCGTGTTCGCCTCGTTCGGCGCCCACCCCAGCCTAGAAGTGGCGCTAGAACGCAGCCTGACCGAATTATTGCAAGGCCGCAGTTTAGAAGGTTTGAACGATTTACCTCAGCCCACTTTTGCAAGTGAAGCTGTGACCGAACCCAATAACTTCGTTGAACACTTTATTGATTCCAGCGGCATTGTGTCCTGGCGCTTTTTCAGCGCCAAATCAGATTATGAGTTTGTGGAGTGGGATTTCTCTGGTCAGGGCGAAGACTCCAATGCCGAAGAAGCTGCGACCTTATTTGGCATTTTGCATGCCATGGGCAAAGAGGCTTATGTAGCGGTATATGACCAACTGGGCGCGACTGCTTGCAGGATTTTAGTGCCGGGCTATTCAGAAATTTATCCTATAGAAGATCTAATCTGGGATAACACCAACAAAGCACTGCTATTCCGTGCCGATATTTTGAACCTGCATCGCCTGGACGATACCAGCCTAGAAGCTCTGTTAGCGCGTTTAGAAAATAATGAGCTGGATGATTACGGCGACATCGCCACATTAATCGGCATTCAATTTGACGAAAATACCGCTTGGGGTCAACTCACAGTGCTGGAATTGAAATTGCTGATTCATCTCGCTTTGCAGCAATTTGAAGAGACACACGAGCTGGTGGGTGCGTTTCTGCAATACAACGACAACACAGTGGAGCGCGGATTATTCTACCAAGCTTTGAATGTGGTATTAGAGGTGCTGCTAGATGACGAACTAGAACTAGAAGACTACGCAGTCAACTTCCGCCGCATGTTTGGCAATGCCAGAATGGATGCCGTGATGGGCTCAGTGGAAGGCAGCGTGCGCTTCTACGGCTTAACGCCCACTAGCACAAAACTAGAAGGGCTAGAAAGACACCACCGTCTGATCGACAGCTACAGAAAACTGCATACAGCACGGGCTAACATGACGGCCTAACGTGACAATTAAGACTAGTGAGATGACGAATCAATTGTTACTTAACGCTTCAAGTATTGAGAACTATATTTGACTTTAAAAGACTCATCACATTAAGCAACTCGCTCAGCAGAAAGAATGAAATACTCTATGAAAAAAATGATGATTTTTAAAATAATTAGCTTAGTTGTAAGCCTTACTGTTATCTCAACCGCTTATGCGAACGATAAAATTGATAGGGATACTGAAACTGCAATACCTCGCAGTAAAAACTTGTATGGCATTGGGGTTGCTGTATTACCCAAAACATCTGGTTCAGATGAGTTTAGAGTATTAGCGCTACCTATCATTAATGCTAATTATGGTGACCGCTTTTACATTAACGCTTTGCAAGCTGGCGTTTGGTTAGTAGATTCAGATGATAAACGTTTAAGGTTTGGTATAGCGACCCAGGCTCGGTTTGGATGGGATGCGGATGACGGGAGGTTAACTCGCGGCATGCGCGATCGTGACTTCAGTGTTGATTTAGGGCCAACAGTGCGCTGGCAAACGGATTACGGTACATTTAATGCACAATGGGCATTTGACGTTGGTGGCGCAAGCAATGGCCAGACTGTAGATTTGCAATATATCAAAAATCTAATCCGTGGTAGCGCGTTCAAGTTAAATGGCAGCCTGGGCTTGGCGTGGAACAATCATAAATTTAACGACTACTACTTTGGCGTAGGCACAAACGAAACTTCACAATCTCGAGCTGCTTATTCCGCAGGATCTGGCACTGAGTTCAAAGTGGGTGTGAACGGATCATATGCTGTGGGTAAAGATAGTTTTGTGCTGTTTGGCACTTCGGTGACGCGATTAAGTGATGAGCAGGCCAATAGTCCAATTGTTGAAACACGCATGCAGCCGTTTGCATACCTTGGCTACTCAATCGCATATTAGAGAAAATATGGGCGAAAAGCGCAACGACAGAACCCTACATTAGGTTTTAAAAACCAAGTAATTTAGGTATAAATTCATCTCGTTTTAGAACTGCAATGCAAGCATCTACGACGCTCTCGTCTAGTTTAGTTCCGCGCATCGAGTTAATTTGTGCAATAGAAGTTTCTAGCCCTAAAGCGGGTCTGTATGGTCGATCTGAAGACATCGACTCCACGATATCGGCAACTGTCAGAATTTTTGACTCTAGCAGTATTTCATCAGCTTTTAGTCCTCGCGGATATCCGGAGCCATCTAAATACTCATGATGTTGGCGAATGATTTCTGCCAATGGCCACGGAAAATCAATCTTGCTCAAAATGTTATACCCCACCTCGGGATGAGTCTGTATTAGCCTAAACTCCTGAGGGCTTAACTTTGTCGGCTTTACGAGAATTTCCGTCGGTAACTGAATTTTACCTATATCGTGAACAACTGCGGCTAGATAGAGTCCGTGAATGCGAGATTCGTCCAAACCTAATTCTCGTCCAATGATAACCGCTAGATCAGCTACATTTTTTTGATGTCCCGCAGTGTAAGGGTCACGATATTCAAGTGTAGATGAAATTGCCATCAGGGCATCTTCCATGGATTTTTCCAGGATACGTGCCTGCTTTTCACGGCTAAACAATTCAGCCTCATATGCAAGCGCAGTTCGCCTAGACGCTATGCCGTATCCAAGGTTAGCTGCTAATTCCTCAAATAACTCGACCTCATCCGACCCGAATGCGTTTACTTCCTTGGCATACACAGTTAAGGCTCCAGCCACTTTACCTTCTATTTTTACCGGAAGAGAAACTGAGGAGCCTATGCCAAACTTTTCCGCCTTGGCCTTCCAGGGAGAAAACGCCATGTTTTGACTCAAAATATTATTAATCTGTACCAAACCCAATCGTATTGACTTGCCGGTTGGGCCATTACCTAACTCGTTATCTCCCCAGCTAATTTTTAAATCATTAACATACTGACGAGCAGCCCCGGAACTGGCTACTATGCTTATGCTTTGCTTTTCGTCTTGTATCGCCCACCCAAACCAGGCTAACAAATAAACATCTTGATAGGTAATGGACTCACATACTTTGTGTATCAATTCATTTTCTGTTTTTGCAAAAATCAATGCCTTATTACTTCGGCCAAGCGCTTCTAGTGCCCAAGTACGCCGATGGATTAGTTCTAAATCTAATTTATGTTGAGTGATATCATCAAAAATGACGACCACGCCATTGACGTTGCCATGCTGATCAAACATCGGAGCTTTTGTAGTCTGTATCCAAAGATTCTTACCTTTGGTTAGATAAGGCTCTTCAACAGTTATCACAGTCTTTTCGGCCATGACCCTTTTATCATCCGACTGATAGCGTGCTGCAAGCTCGGGTGGGAAAAAATCAAAATCCGTTTTACCAGCGATATCAAGCGCATTGATGCCGAGATCTTTGGCATAACTATTGTTGCTAATCATATAGACCGAGTTAACATCTTTGACAAAGATTTTTTGTGGCAAATTGTTTACTAAGGTAAGAAAACGATTCTCTGTCAGTTCATGCGCTTGACTGATGACTAGATGCTGAAGCATCTGAATGTATTCGTCCTCCATATACTTAACAAGATCATGCTGATTGAGAAGGCCAATCACATGATGATGGTCATCTATCACAACGAGCCGTCTTACGTTGTGCTGTTGCATCAAATTGGCAGCATCGTTCAACGGAGCATCTGATCTGACTGTCAAAACAGGCGTACTCATCACGTCCTCAAGCCGCGCTTCCGCCATTTGCAAACGATATAGCCTGACCATATCTCGCTCAGTCAATATGCCAACTGGCGCATTGCCATCCGTCACAATCACGCACTCAAGTCTGTGCGCCTGCATTTCAAGGGTCGCTTTAGTCGCTGGTAGGTTGGCGGACATTTCCACATAGCGGTGGCTCATCACGCTCGCTACATCTAGCGTACCCGCATACGAGTGGCTACTTTTTTGGTTTCTGAAATCTGTTTCCGTGAGCACGCCTACAGGAGATGCTTCACGGTCTAGGACTAGCAGATGGCGTATTCCGTGAGCCACCATCGTGTGATAAGCTTTATGGATTTCTTCTGAGTCTTGTACAGAAATAAGGTCATGCGCCATCACCGTCTCTACTGTGTTAGAAGTTGGCATCAAATCATTCAGTGCGTGAATAATGTCGCGCTCAGTCAATATGCCAACAACCTTGCTTTGGTCTGTAACCAGTAAGCAACTGATGTGCATGACCTCCATCATCTCAGCAGCTTCGCCAAGAGATGTCGATGGGGAAACAGTAACTGGCGCACCTGTCACAATTTCTCTAACAAACTTTTTATTCTTTGACAAAGAAAAGTCTAGTTGCTTAGGCATATATTCTACGGTCATTTCGAAAACGAGAAGTTACGTTCATTAAAGAGCTTGATACAAGCATCTAAGACGTCGGGATCATAATACTTCCCACTAAATTTATATAACTCAGAAAATGCAAACTCCTTATCATAAGCACGGCGAAACGGGCGGTGCGAGAGCATTGCTTCTACACTGTCGGCAACCCGAATGATTTTCGCCTCCAGCAAAATTTGCTCATGAGCGAGTTGTCTTGGGTAACCTGAGCCATCAAGGTTTTCATGATGCTGATAAACTATCTCGGCAATAGGCCACGGAAATGGGATGTCGTAGAGGATTGCATAGCCCGCTTCTGCATGCATTTTGATGAGTTCAAACTCTTCGTTTGATAACTTACGCGCACGCGACAAAATTTCGGCAGGAATCTGAATCTGCCCAATATCATGCACCAATGCGGCAAGTTGCAAGCCTTCCAAGCGTTGTGCATCCAACCCAAGCATCTTTCCTATCGCTACTGAAAGTTTCGCAACATTTTTTTGGTGATTGGCTGTTGTTGGGTCGCGGTGCAACATCGCTGATGACAAGGCTGCAACCGTTTGCCTTAGCAGCTCACTTATCGCTAACGATTTCTGCTCTATAGTGCTCATGGCTTGTGAACGCTCGTATTGAGTTTTCAGCAAGCCGCCGAAGAGCAGGGTTGCGATTAGTTGCGCTAGAAAAAGAGATGGGCCATATAGCATGATCTTATTTAGCCCCTCATGCAGTGGCTGGGTAAATATAAAAGACATTGCTTCGCCCAACCCCGCGGCAATGCCAGCGAAGAAGATTAGCTGGAAAGAGATAATTTCTGACTTATTGATGCGCTTGAAATAACTCACCACCAATAACACTAAAGCATAGTCAAGAGCGATTCCCTTAACGCCCACCCATGCTAATTCTCCTCCGATAAAGAGACGGTAAAGCGCCTCCACTAAAGCAACCATGCCCCCTACCCAGGGTCCACTGAATATTGTCGCCACAGCAATCACTGCACCACGTTCGTCAATGATAGTGCCTTGCCCAACATCCACGTGTAGCATCATCACTGCAATGCCGATAAGGATAAAAGTCAAAGCCCGAAAATATTTTTGAAGTCTAGATGCCAGTGAAGCGGGTAATGCAAACTCGATTAATATGAACAAACCAAAAAGCGTAAGCGCCGAGCCAGCGGATGCAATAATAGAAATAAAATAATTTGGTAATCCTATCACCTTCAACTACTTTCAAAATTTTCTAATTATTTAGAAGTTACATACTATAAAAACGGCTGAACTAAGACAATGATATACCTTAAACAACCCATTAACCCCTAGTATTGCTTAGTAAGCATTACGTGTTTTCACTACCAATCATTGCATGAACTGCATAGGTTTACATATCAATCATTGCGTATGATAGTAAACAGTAAGGTTTAGTTTTGAACATAACTAATTCAAAGGATTTATATCATGTGGACTACACCAGCAGCTACTGAAATGCGCTTTGGCTTTGAAATTACTATGTACGTAATGAACCAGTAATTCGCTTTAAAAATATAAGCGCCTACTAATAAATTAGCAGGCTTTTTATGTGTGGAATC
>NCHI01000032.1 GCA_002281815.1 Methylotenera sp. 24-45-7 | reverse complement strand
TCATTTGCGCCCTGAGCGTGGTTTGTTGCGTATTCGTAAAGAATTAAATCTGTTTGCAAATTTACGTCCTGCGCTTTTGTATCCTGAGTTGGCTTCAGCATCTACGTTAAAACCTGAAGTGGTTTCTGGGTTGGATATCATGATTGTGCGTGAATTGACCGGCGATATTTACTTTGGTCAACCGCGCGGTATCAGCACTTTAGAAAACGGTGAGCGCGAAGGTGTCAATACCATGCGTTATTCCGAATCAGAAATTCGTCGTATTGGCCGTGTAGCGTTTGATATTGCCATGAAGCGTAACAAAAAAGTGTGTTCTGTGGATAAGGCCAATGTGTTGGAAACTACTGAGTTGTGGCGCCAAGTGATGATTGAGTTGTCTAAGGATTATCCAGAAGTAGAATTAAGCCATATGTATGTCGACAATGCGGCAATGCAGTTGATTCGTGCGCCTAAACAATTTGACGTCATGGTCACTGGTAATATCTTTGGCGACATTTTATCTGATGAAGCTTCAATGCTTACCGGCTCTATCGGTATGTTACCTTCTGCATCTTTGGATGCGAATAATAAAGGCATGTATGAGCCTAGCCATGGTTCAGCGCCTGATATTGCAGGCAAAGACATTGCCAACCCACTGGCAACTATTTTGTCTGTAGCCATGATGCTACGTTATACCTTTGATGATGAAGCGAATGCACAGCGTGTTGAAAATGCTGTGAAAAAAGCCTTGGCGCAAGGTTACAGAACTGCAGATATTTGGACTGAGGGTTGCAGCAAAGTGGGCTGTGCTGCGATGGGTGATGCGGTAGTAGCTGCCTTGTAACTTGCGGTCTGTGTGAACCGTAGTAGGCTGATTTAAACTCAGCTTTTCAGTAATTTTAAAAGTGGATAATTAAAAATGTTAAAGGTCGGGTTTGTTGGTTGGCGTGGGATGGTGGGTTCTGTGCTTATGCAGCGTATGTTGGAAGAAAACGACTTCGCACTGATTGAGCCGCAATTCTTCACTACCTCTCAAGTGGGCGGCAAAGGCCCTAATGTCGGTAAGGAAACACCAGCTTTGCAGGATGCCAAAGACATTGCAGCGCTTAAAGTGATGGATGCGATTGTATCTTGTCAAGGCGGCGATTACACCACTGAAATTTTCCCGCAATTAAGAAATGCTGGTTGGCAAGGACATTGGATTGATGCGGCTTCTACATTGCGTATGGAAAAAGATGCAGTAATTGTGCTTGATCCAGTCAATATGGATGTGATTAAAAACGCATTACATCAAGGTGGTAAAAACTGGGTAGGCGGTAATTGCACAGTGTCACTGATGCTGATGGCACTTAATGGCTTATTTAAAGCGGACTTGGTGGAATGGGCGACTTCAATGACATACCAAGCCGCATCAGGCGCTGGCGCTCAAAATATGCGCGAATTGCTCAAGCAAATGGGTGAGGCACATCGTGTTGCCAGCGACTTTCTAAAAGACCCGGCATCAGCAATTTTGGATATAGACCGTGAGGTTGCCGGTACTTTGCGTGATAAAGAGTTTCCCACTGCGCATTTTGGCGTGCCTTTGGCTGGTAGCCTGATTCCTTGGATTGATAAAGACTTGGGCAATGGTCAAAGTAAAGAAGAATGGAAGGGTGGCGTTGAGACCAATAAAATTTTAGGTCGTGAAGCCAACCCGGTGCTCATTGATGGTTTGTGTGTGCGTATTGGCGCCATGCGTTGTCATAGCCAAGCGCTGACCATTAAGCTCAAAAAAGATGTACCTCTAGATGAAATTAATCAAATGCTGGCAGAGGCAAATCAATGGGCAAAAGTAGTGCCGAACGAACGCGAATCTAGCATGCGTGAACTTACACCAGCGGCTGTGACCGGCACGCTTAAAACCCCGGTGGGGCGTTTGCGCAAATTGAATATGGGTAATGATTATTTGTCAGCATTTACCGTAGGTGATCAGTTGCTGTGGGGCGCTGCCGAGCCTTTGCGTCGTATGTTGCGGATTTTAATAGATAAATAATATTGCTTATATTTTATTAAGCTGTCGTCTAATAACTATCATCGACTACAACTAGATAGCGGCTTAATATAATGTGCGTTATGAGCTTGCATACCTAACTGTTTGATGTTATTTTCATATTGCAGAAATCAGTTTGATTAAAGGTAGCAGTGTGCATAAGTCAAAATTAAAACAAATATCATTGGCGGTGTGTTTGGCGTTGGTGCCAATCTATGGTTTTGCGGCGGGCTTGGGGAAGCTCAATGTAAACTCTGGTTTAGGGGAGCCATTAAGAGCCGAGATTGAACTTTTATCTTTAACTCCGGATGAGCTGGCCTCCTTAACAGCCAGTGTCGCACCTGAAGAAGCTTATGCTGTTCAAGGTATTCCACGATTAGGCATTCATAACAATATTCGCGTTGAGCTTACCAAAGCTGCGGATGGCTCGCCGATATTAAAACTAAGTTCTGCGCAACCGGTGAGCGATCCATATCTGGATATGCTGATTCAAGTCGATTGGTCTTCTGGGCGCTTACTACGTGAATACACCATTTTGCTGGACCCACCAGAGTATAAGCAAGCCATCAAAGAAGCTACCGTTACACCTGCTATTATTAACAAGCCAACAGCTAGTGTTTCAAATAGCACTTACGCTGTACCAAGCCCAAGCAATCAAACAGACACCTCTGCAAATAACCAACTGGCTAGCAAGTCTAAAAAATCCAAACCTAGTGCCAAAAAAGTAATCGAGCCTGACGTAAGCCCGGAAACTGTTGCTGAAGCGGAAACCACACAAGTGACCACGCAGCGTGGCGATTCACTTGGCGCTATTGCGAAAGAAGTTAAGCTTGACGGTGTTAGTCTTGATCAGATGTTGTTAGGTCTATTTGAGGCCAATAAACAGGCATTTGTTGATGGCAATATGAATCGATTGAAAGTGGGGCAGATTCTAAAAGTGCCATCTAAAGACGAGATAGCAGCCATTGATAGCAAGCAAGCCACTAAAGAAGTGAAGCTTCATTCTGCCAACTGGAATGCATACCGCAATAGTCTTGCTGGTAACGTGATCGCCAGTGAGGTCACAGAGCAAAGCGAAGTAAAGCAGTCGGCATCAGGCAAAATTTCAACTGCGGAAGACCGCGCGGCAGTAAGCAAAACCGGCCCACAGGATGTAGTTAAATTATCCGCAGGTGGTAAAGGCGCCAAGGCTGGCTCTGCTACAGATTCCAAAGTGCTCGCTTTGCAAGAAGAGGCAACGGCGAAGGAAAAAGCCTTAAAAGAAGCCCAAGAACGCACATCAGCATTAGAGGCACAAATTGCAGACATGCAAAAGCTATTGGCGCTTAAGAATCAAGCCATGGCAAATGCGCAGAAAAGTTCAGAACTGCAAGCAGCTGCAAACACTGCCACAAAACCAGTCGATGTAAAGCCTGAAACTGCTAAACCGGTTGAGCCTCAGCCTGCCCAACCTAAAGTGGCTGAACTCAAAGCTACTGAACCAGCTACGGTTGCAGATGCACAGCCTAATGCAGAAATTTCATTACCTAGTCCAGCACCTGCCCCAGTAGTTGCCGCAGCGCCTATACAGCCAGCAGTTGCTGACAATCAAGCTGTCAGCAAACCCAAACCACCTAAACCAGTCGTAACGCCTGCGCCAGAAGAAGAGCAAAGTTTGCTTGACAGTATTCTTGCTGCCGTAGATTTGATGATGTTGGCTGCTGCTGCAGGCATAGCCTTATTGGCGGCTGGCTGGGCATATTTGCGTAACAAACGCAGAAGAGATCTGGATAGTTTTGAGCGTGGCATCCTAACTTCAGGCGGTTTAAGTGCAAATACTGTGTTTGGCAATACAACCAGTAACGCTAGCACCTCTGACACTTCATTCTTGACTGATTTTGCACAAAGTGCTGATGGCAGCATGATTGATACTAACGATGTTGACCCGATTGCCGAAGCCGAGGTTTACATGGCTTATGGCCGTGATGCACAAGCTGAAGAAATTCTCAAAGATGCGATAGTGAAAGAGCCTAAACGCTATGAGTTGCATCTCAAGTTGCTAGAAATGTACGCTGGCAGAAAAGACATCTCAGCATTTGAAGCGATTGCTGGTGAGCTTTATACAACCTTAGGTTCTGATAACCCAACTTGGGCAAAAGTTGCTGAACTGGGTGCTACCGTAGAGCCAGATAACCCACTTTATGATTTGAGTCGTTTGCCAACCGCAGTGGCAGATACTGCCAGCGATGACAATGTAACGAGTAGCCTTGGTGATGACATTAATAAAGAGTTGGATTGGGAAAAGGGGCTTGATTTAGATAAAGAGCTGGAATTCTCTAGTGGATTGCCTAATATTGAAAATGCAAATGTAGTAGTTAATGACACTTCAAATAATGATGTTGTGCTCGAGCAAACCATTGACACATCAGAACCTCAATTTCCAGAACATCAATTTCCAGAACCTCAATTTAATGATGCGCTGAATGATGAGATAGCACTATTTGGTGCTAGTGAGACCTTGCCTGAGCCAGTGCCAGCAAGTGTAGAGACGACAACTCCTGCTTTGGAAGAAAAGTCAGATAATTCACTTAACTTTGATTTTTCTGAATTAGGAAGTTTTGCGCTTGATTCTGCAACGCCTGATGCTGCTGCCGTTGATGCATCAGCTACAGCGCCAGCAGAAAATGTTATGGAGTTTGCATCGGCTTTAGAGTTGCCACAAGCCAGCGCAGATAACGAACAGATGTCGAGTTTTGTCGATGAAATGGCAGCCCTGCCTGACTCTGAAAGTGTGGCTTTAGACTTTAACTTTGAAGGCTTGGGCCAAGAGACAACTCCAGAAGTTACTGAGACTGCGCCTGATGTGTCATTTGCTGATTTTAATTTAGAGTTACCCGAGCAAGCTGCAATTAAGCCGCAGGAAACCCCAGTACAAGAAAACCCGGTACAAGAAAGTTTGGAAATCCCAGTATTTGCAGGCATTGATCTCAGTTTTGGTGATAATGACACCCAAGACAATAATCAAGTGGATGAAATCAAATTTGATTTGCCACAGATAGAAGAAACTCCTGATTCAGCTGCTAAGCAGGAGCCAGTTGTAGCTAATAATTTTGACTTCTCATCAATTAGTCTCGATTTGTCAGACACCACAGAAAGTATTGCTACGCCAGACACGACTCAAGCTGATGCGTTGCCGAGCATCTCTAACGATTTCGCCATGGCCGATGAAGTCTCAATACAGCCAACTACGCTAGATGTAGATCAGGAAAATGAAAATCCTGATGTGGATATTAAGCTGGATTTGGTAAAAGTTTATATTGATATGGATGACATTGAAGGTGCGCGCGAATTGCTTGATGAGGTAGTCAAAGAGGGCGGACCTAAGCAACGACAATCAGCAGAAAAGCTGTTAACAAGTTTGGCTTAGTCTTCAATTAAGTGAGCATGAGCCGGGTTTATGCCCGGCTTTTTTGCGCGCCAAGCCGGTATTAATCATCAAGCTTATAGTCTGAAAATAGTATGATGTGTTTTGAATGCCTAATCGGCTATTACTAAACCCTAATTGTCGCTATGCACCCTTTTGTAAAAATATTACTGTTTATCAGCATCCTTGCTTTGCTTGGTATCATTAGCGCGCAAGCGTTAAGTATCATGTTAGTCATCTTGCTTGGGATGATAGTGCTATTCAAGCATAAAAAATTCTGGCAGATTTTGTTGCGTATGCGTTGGTTGTTTATATCACTATTGATTATTTACGCATTTGGAACACCAGGTGAGTTGCTGCCGTATTTCCCTGTCCAGTTTGCACCGAGTTATGAAGGCTTAAGTTCAGGGATTATTCAATTAGAGCGCTTGCTGATTGCTTTGGCAGCCCTTAGTTTATTGTTGACTGCTAGCCCGCGGCAAGAAATGATGTTGGGTTTGTATTTGTTGTTATTACCATTGAAGTATTTTGGCCTAAATGTGGAGCGCTTTGCCGCAAGGCTGATGCTTACCCTGCATTATGTTGAAGCGTTGGCTGAAAGTACGCAGCATAAATTAAATTTCGATGCACTGGATCGTGCGCATAATGATGTAACCGAGCCAATAATGAACACGGTGCATATACAACAGCGCAGCTTTAGACTGCTGGATAAAATAGTAATAGCCTTAATTATCGGGCTAATGCTGATATTGGTTTATTGGAATATGCGATGAAAATAGCCTTAGGCTTAAGCTACGACGGTTCGACTTTTTGCGGCTGGCAAAGTCAACCGTCTGCTTGTGGTGTGCAAGATGTGCTAGAGGCGGCAATTGCGTCAATTGCACAGCACGAGATTCGTGTGCATGCTGCAGGTCGCACCGATACAGGCGTGCATGCTTTAGCGCAAGTCGTGCATTTTGAAACCAATGCGCTACGCCCTATGTCTGCTTGGGTGCGTGGTGTCAACGCACATTTACCAGCCACCGTCCGAGTTGAATGGGCGCAAGCGGTGGCAGATGAATTTCACGCCCGTTTTTCAGCGCATAGTCGTAGCTACCAATATTTGTTGTACAACGCACCAGTAGCCTCCGCGCTTATGTCCAGCAAAACTGGGTGGTTTCATTTGCCTTTAGATTACGCAGCGATGCAGGCGGGGATTCAACACTTGCTTGGAGAACATGATTTCAGTGCGTTTCGCGCCTCTGAATGTCAGGCTAAGTCACCAGTGAGAACCATTACACAGGCAAGCATATCAAACGCAGGCAATTATTTTATATTTTCATTCTCAGCCAATGCTTTTTTGCAGCATCAAGTGAGAAATATGTTGGGTGCGCTAATTTATGTGGGTAAAGGTGCGCATACGCCTGATTACATTAAAACGTTATTGCAAAAACGTGACAGAACAATTTCTCCGCCTACCTTCTCTCCGCATGGTTTGTATCTAACGAGTGTTGGTTACGATGAAAAGTGGGGCTTGCCTACATCCGCGAGCAGTGCCTTGCACGTACTCATTTAGCGTTACAATGTAGATGGATTGTTAAACATTAATGAAACGGAAAAATCGTTGAGAGTTAGAGTCAAAATTTGTGGTATCACCCGTGTTGAAGACGCTATGGCTGTGGTTAAGAGCGGGGCTGATGCAATCGGCTTGGTGTTTTATCCACCCAGTCCACGTAATGTAGAGATTAATCAAGCGGCAGAAATTGCTAATCAAGTACCTGCGTTTGTGAGTGTTGTTGGTTTGTTTGTTGATGCTGAGCCTGCATTTATTCGCAATGTTATTGCAACGGTGAAATTGGATTTATTACAGTTTCATGGGGATGAAACCCCCGAGGAATGTGCGAGTTATGGCTTACCTTTTATCAAGGCAATTCGCGTTAAGACCGACACAAATTTGGTACAATACGCGAAAGATTTTTCCGCATCAAAAGCCTTGTTGTTAGATACCTTTACCGACGGTGTAGCCGGTGGCACCGGTCATGTGTTTGATTGGAGTCTGATTCCGGCAGTTTTAGGCAAGCCGGTGATTTTGGCTGGTGGATTAAATCAGCAAAATGTCGCACAGGCGATTGAACAAGTGCAGCCTTACGCAGTCGATGTAAGCGGTGGTGTGGAAGTATCAAAAGGAATTAAAGACGCAGCAAAAATTGCTGCATTCATGCAACAAGTGAAACTATCATCAATTTTTGAATAAAACAGACGCGCTAGTTTTTTGGAGAGTGAAATAATGCAGTTATATGATATGCCAGATGCACGTGGGCATTTTGGTCAATTCGGTGGTACTTTTGTCGCAGAAACCCTGGTTGAAGCCCTAGAAGAGTTGCGTGTGATGTATGAAAAGTACCGTCATGATCCAGAATTTTTAGCTGAGTTTGCTTACGACTTAAAACATTTCGTTGGTCGTCCCAGCCCGATTTATCATGCCAAGCGCTTATCAGACAAAGTTGGCGGTGCGCAAATCTATTTAAAGCGTGAAGATTTAAACCACACTGGTGCACACAAAATCAATAACACCATTGGTCAAGCTTTGTTGGCCAAGCGTATGGGTAAGCCGCGCGTGATTGCAGAAACTGGCGCCGGGCAGCATGGTGTGGCAACTGCAACCATTGCCGCACGCTTAGGGCTTGAGTGTGTGGTTTATATGGGTAGCGAAGACGTTAAACGTCAGGCGCCAAACGTATTTAGAATGAAATTGTTGGGTGCAACAGTCGTACCTGTAGAAAGCGGCTCTAAAACCCTGAAAGACGCCTTAAATGAAGCTATGCGCGATTGGGTTACCAATGTGCATAATACCTTCTACATTATTGGTACTGTGGCTGGTCCGCATCCTTATCCGATGATGGTACGTGATTTTCAGGCGGTAATTGGCGTAGAAGCCAAAGTGCAAATGATGGAAATGGCGAATCGCCAACCAGATGCAGTAGTTGCATGTGTAGGTGGTGGCTCTAACGCTATGGGTATTTTTTATCCTTATATTGATGTACCAAACGTACGTTTAATTGGTGTTGAAGCAGCCGGTCACGGTATTGAGACCGGTATGCATGCGGCGCCATTAACTGCTAATAGTCCAGTTGGCGTATTGCATGGCAACAGAACTTATTTGATGCAAGATGCCGATGGTCAAATCATCGAAACGCATTCTGTGTCAGCTGGATTAGATTACCCAGGCGTTGGCCCTGAACACGCATGGCTGAAAGACATCAAACGTGCTGAATATGTGGCGATTACTGATGATGAAGCGATGGCGGCATTCCATAATTTATGCCGTACCGAAGGCATTATTCCTGCGCTGGAGTCTAGCCATGCTTTGGCTTATGCAGAGAAGCTGGCGAAAACCATGCGCAAAGATCAAATTGTTTTGGTTAATTTGTCTGGTCGTGGCGATAAAGATATCAACACCGTTGCCAAGCTCGCAAATATCACTTTATAAAAAATAACAATATAAAAGCTTAATTATGTCTCGCATTCAATCTACTTTTACTACTTTAAAACAGCAAGGTAAGACTGCTTTAATTCCCTATATCACCGCAGGTGATCCTCACCCTAAACATACGGTCAATTTAATGCATACCATGGTTAAAAACGGCGCCGATATGATCGAGCTTGGGGTGCCATTTTCAGATCCAATGGCAGATGGCCCGGTGATACAGCGTGCAAGTGAGCGTGCTTTGGTGCATAAGGTGGGTTTGACCGCAGTGTTAAATATGGTGAAAGAGTTTCGCCAGACTGATCAAAAAACACCGATTATTTTAATGGGTTATGCCAATCCGATTGAGGCAATTGGCGCTACAGTATTTGCTGATAGAGCTAAAGCTGCCGACGTAGATGGCGTGATTACAGTCGATTATCCACCGGAAGAGTGCGGTGATTTTGTGAAAGAATTACAAGCACGTGATATTGATCCGGTATTTTTATTGTCACCGACAACCGAGCCTAAACGCGTGGATTTAATTGTCAGCCAAGCCAGCGGCTTTGTTTATTATGTGTCACTTAAAGGTGTGACCGGTGCGGCTAACTTAAATATTGAAGAGGTTTCTCAGCGTGTTGCTTCTATACGTGAACAAACCAAGTTGCCTGTAGGCGTGGGGTTTGGCATTCGCGATGCGGCCACGGCAATGGCTACCGCAGCTATTGCAGACGCAGTGGTTGTAGGCAGTCGCATGGTGCAGACCATAGAAGCATCAAACGATGACAATTTATTGCATAACGTTGCTACGTTAATGACCGAACTAAAAACAGCAGTTGATGCTGCTAAGAAATAAAGGGGTAGTAAATGGGCTGGTTAAATAAATTACCGCAAAAAATCAAACGCGTAGTAGGGCCTGATAAAAAATCAGTACCCGAAGGTTTATGGATTAAATGTCCTTCATGCCAATCTGTACTTTATAAAAAAGACCTCGAAGATAACGCTGAAGTTTGTCCTAAATGCGCTTATCACAGCCGTATCGGTGCCCGCGCACGCATCTCGCAATTACTCGATGCAGAAGGCCAGTTTGAAATCGGCGCCAACGTGCAGCCGATTGATCCACTTAAATTTAAAGACAGCAAAAGTTATGCTGACCGTATTAAAGAGTCACAAAAAGCAGTCAATGAAAAAGATGCGCTGATTGTGATGCAGGGTGCGATTAAAGGCGTGCCTACGGTGGTAGCCGCGTTTGAGTTCAAATACATGGGTGGCTCTATGGGCTCAGTAGTGGGCGAACGTTTTGTGCGCGGCGTACAAACTGCGATTGACAATAAAATGGCGTTTATTTGCATTTCTGCCAGTGGCGGTGCGCGTATGCAAGAAGGTTTGTTATCGCTGATGCAAATGGCAAAAACCAGTGCTGCTTTAACCCAATTAAGTAATGCCGGTCTGCCATATATTTCTGTATTGACTGACCCTACCATGGGTGGTGTGTCTGCCAGTTTTGCCATGTTAGGCGATATTATTGTGGCCGAACCGCAAGCGCTTATTGGTTTTGCTGGTCCACGCGTCATTGAGCAGACGGTGCGTGAAACTTTGCCAGACGGCTTTCAGCGCGCAGAGTTTTTATTAGAGCATGGTGCCATTGACCTGATTATTGATCGTCGCGAAATGCGCAATCGATTGGCGATACTTCTGGCAAGTTTGATGCGTCTACCAGCTGCTGCATAAGCCTTTAATTTTTCGGGTACAAATATTATCAATGCCAGTTTTAAACATTATTCTAAAGCAGGCAAAATCTCTGCATGACTAATGTTTTGTTAGCAATCTTTTGTGATTACCTATGACTGCCCGTAACCTAGCGGCATGGCTGGCGCACATTGAGCAACTTCATCCCAAATCCATAGCCATGGGTTTGGAGCGTGTTCAGCAAGTCATGCTGCGATTAGCACTCAAGCCAGATTTTAAAATCATTACCGTTGCCGGCACGAATGGTAAAGGTTCGACTTGCGCCATGCTGTCACAGATATATTTGCAGGCAGGTTATCGTGTCGCCTGTTACACCTCTCCACACTTGCTGCGCTATAACGAACGTGTGCGTATTAATAATATTGAAGCCAGTGATGATGACTTATGTCGTGCGTTTGCAGCGGTTGAGCAAGCAAGATTAGGTGTTGATGCTGCGGATGAAATCTCCCTGACTTATTTTGAAGTAGGTACATTGGCAGCTGTTTGGCATTTTTGCCAACAAAATGTTGATATTGCTGTATTAGAAATAGGCTTGGGCGGACGTTTAGACGCAGTGAATGCGTTTAGTCCAGATTGTGCAGTAGTCACCAGCGTCGATATTGATCATCAGGAGTTTTTAGGCAATACGCGAGAAAGTATAGGCGCTGAAAAAGCCGGTGTTTATAGAACTGGCTTGCCCGCAATTTGCGGTGACTTAAACCCGCCACAATCACTAATGGATTATGCTCAGAAAATCCATGCAGATTTTAAATGCATTGGGCACGATTTCAGCTATCACAAAACTACTACCGGTTGGCAGTATGCTGCACTTGGTCAGATATTATTCGAGTTGCCACTTCCTGCGCTAGAAGGCGATTATCAGTTAATGAATGCGGCATGCGCGATTGCTGCGGTACAGTCCATGCAAGCTCAGTTACCCGTCGATGCGCAAGCAATTAGCCGTGCGATGTTGCAGGTGAAGTTGACCGGTCGCTTCCAGACGGTTTCTTTAGCGCCAAAACTCATACTTGATGTAGCACATAATCCACATGCGGCTATAGCGCTTGCAAAAAATTTGAAAGCGCATAAAGTACAAAGCAATGCCAAAACGTTCGCAGTATTTTCGATGTTGGCAGATAAAGACGTGCGTGGCGTTGTAGATGTGCTGAAAAATGAAATTGATGTCTGGTATGTGGCGAGCATAGCCCATGTCCGTAGCGCTTCGGTGGATGAGTTGGTGACTGCGATTTTATCAGTAGCACCCAGCGCCAACATTAAAACCTTTGATTCTATTGCTGAGGCTTGTAAACATGCGAAAGCTGATATGCAAACCTGTTTAGATGGCAATGAAAATGATAAAATAATCGCATTCGGATCGTTCTTTACCGTATCCAATGTGATGCAGTATCTGAAAGCGTATGCAGCAGTCAATTTTTAAGGAAGCAGTTAATGCCACCTGATTCACCAAACGAGCAAGAATTAATGCTCAAAAAAAGAGCGCGACGTCGGCTGGTAGGCGCGATAGCTCTGGTTCTGTTGATGATTATTGTTTTGCCGCAAGTGCTACAAGATAGAGCCGTATTGGCTCAGCAAGACCCGATTAAAATCACCATGACAGAACCGGCGATTACTCCGCAAGAGCAAGTGGTCAGCATTATTGCAAATGCGCCTGTAGTAGAGCCTCCTCAGACGCAACCAGTTGTAGAAAATACTGCAGAACCAATGCCAGTACCACAAGCTAATGTCGAGCCAGAAGCCAAACCAGTGAGCAATGAGGTCATGACTAAACCAGTAGCGAATACCTTACCAACATCTAAAGAAGTCTTTACTGTGCAAGTCGGTGTCTATTCAGATGCCGCCAACGTAAAACGTATACAAGAACAATTAAAACAAGCGGGTTTCAGCAGTAAAACAGAAAAGCTGGTCACCGCGAAAGGTGAAGCTATTCGTCTCAAAGCCGGTAGCTATAATTCAAGGCAGGATGCAACATTGGCATTAGCTAAAATTAAAGAAATTGGCCTGCCGGGTATTGTGGTTGCGCAAGAGTAAATCGTAAATATTGAATATTAGGATGGGTTTTGTTAAATATACCTAGTACAAGCAAGTTTGAGCAGAGTAAGCAGGATGGGCTATGACGGTATTTGATTACACCGTACTTGCTATTGTAGGGCTATCTATCATATTGAGCGTAATGCGCGGTTTGGTGAAAGAAGTTTTATCAATATTAGCTTGGTTTGCGGCATTTTATGTGGGAAGAACCTACACTAATCAAATGTTGCCATTGATTCCGACAGATATTCCAACGGAGTCATTGAGAACCTTAGCCGCTTTTCTAGTATTATTTTTAGCAACACTTTTGTTATCAACCTTATTAGCAATAGCGATATCGGCAATTTTTAAAAAAGTTGGCCTAGGCTGGTTAAATCGAGTACTAGGTGCGGTTTTTGGCACATTTCGTGGTGTGTTAATCGTCTGTATATTAGTATTTTTAGCAGGTCTTACCGAAGCACCCAAAGATGCGCGTTGGAAAAATGCAATGTTTAGTGCGCCTATAGAAGCGCTGGTGATTAGCATGTTGCCTTGGTTACCCGAAGGTATCACTAAGCACGTGAAATACGATTAAGAATTTTTTAAATTTTTTGATATAGCAAAATTAATCAGTTAAGGTTTATACATGTGTGGAATTATAGGCATTGTTGGTAAAAATCCAGTAAATCAGTTGCTGTACGATGGTTTACTGGTGTTGCAACACAGAGGACAAGATGCTGCTGGTATTGTCACCTGTGATGGCAATACGTTTTTTATGCATAAAAATAACGGTCTGGTAAAAGATGTATTCCAAACCCGTCATATGCGTAATTTAGTTGGCAATGCAGGTATTGCCCATGTGCGCTATCCAACTGCCGGTTCATCTAATGCAGCTGAAGCGCAGCCATTTTATGTGAACTCACCATTTGGTATTGTGTTGGGTCACAACGGCAACCTCACCAACTCAGAACAACTGAAATCTGAGATGTTCCGTCAAGATTTACGTCACATTAATACCAATTCCGACTCTGAAGTGTTGCTGAATGTGTTGGCTCACGAAATTGAAAAAACCTCGCGTAATGCGGTGCTCAATACCGACATGGCATTTGATGCAGTGACTGCGGTACATAAACGCTGTAAAGGCGCTTATGCAGTGGTAGCGATGATTGCCAATTTTGGTTTGCTTGCTTTCCGAGACCCTAACGGCATTCGCCCGTTAGTGATTGGTAAAAGCGAAACTGAAAAAGGCACCGAATACATGGTGGCTTCTGAAAGTGTGGCAATGGACGTGCTGGGCTTTAAAGTGGTGCGTGATGTGGAGCCTGGTGAAGCCGTATTTATTGATATGGAAGGTAACTTCTATTCACGTCAATGTTCAGATGAAGCAAAATTAAATCCATGTATTTTTGAATACGTATACTTAGCGCGTCCCGACTCAGTGATTGATGGCGTGTCTGTCTATCAAACCCGTTTAGACATGGGTAAGAGCTTGGCTGATAAAATCAAACGCGAATGGTCGGATAAAAAAATCGATGTAGTGATTCCAATTCCAGACACTAGCCGCCCCAGTGCGCTGCAAGTAGGCTTGGCTTTAGGTTTAGATTATCGCGAAGGCTTTATTAAAAACCGTTACATCGGACGTACTTTTATTATGCCTGGGCAGGCTTTGCGCAAGAAATCAGTGCGCCAAAAACTGAACCCAATTGGCATTGAGTTCAAAGGTAAAAACGTGTTGCTGGTAGATGACTCTATCGTACGCGGTACAACATCGCAGCAAATCGTGCAGATGGCACGTGATGCAGGCGCCAACAAGGTTTACTTTGCTTCAGCAGCACCACCGGTTCGCTTTCCTAACGTCTATGGTATTGATATGCCGAGTCGCGATGAATTGTTAGCTACCGGTCGTAGCGATGAGGAAATCTGTCAGGAAATCGGAGCTGATGCTTTGATTTACCAAGACTTAGACGCCTTGATACAGGATGTGAAGTTTAGAAATCCAAAAATCAAAGATTTCGATTGCTCATGCTTTGATGGTAAATATGTCACTGGCGATATCAGCGAAGCGTATCTGGCAAAAATTGAATCTGCGCGTGCAGATGGTAAAAAAAGCAAAAAACCGGTGAATTCGATTACGCAACTCGATTTAAACTTGGTCAACACTAATGAGTTGGAAATCGAAGAACGTGTATAAAGTTTACTTTTTTAAGTGCGCCATGCTTGACCTTGGGGTGGCATAGTACTAACATGAAATTGCGCTGATTTGAGTTTGCCAACATTAATCAAGGCCACACTCAGCTTGCGGGCGCATTATAAATACAGCTAAAGCGAGTAAAAAAGACCCGTTTTAGCTTAGTGCTATGACGGGTTTTTTCGTATTGGCGTTATGGCGGTTTTTTAATACTTGTCTCGCAAAACCTCATCTTTCAGTGCGAGGATTAAAGAGCAACG
>NCHI01000031.1 GCA_002281815.1 Methylotenera sp. 24-45-7 | reverse complement strand
GCGATTTTTAAATCGCGAAATGGTTTGGTGGATATACCGTTATTTAGGACTCATTGAACAGCTTTATTCGCGATATGAATATCGCTCCTACAGATATTCTTCTACCGTAAACAGCTTGCGATGCTCTCTAATTGCAAAGCGATCAGTCATGCCAGCAATGTAGTCTGCTACGGCACGGGCTTTTTCTTGCTCGGCATACACTTGAAACTCATCTGGTAACAAGCCGGTGTTTTCAAAAAAGGTGTGAAACAACTCTTTAACGATGCGCGTAGCTTTTGCGCTCATGCGGTTTACTTTGTAATGGTGATATAAATTTTTGCGCAAAAACTGTTTAAGTTTTAAGTTTTTTGCGGCAATTTCTGGGCTAAAGCCTATGAGTTGCGGCAAGCGACGAATATCTTCTATGCTTTTAGGTTGATGTTGCGCGATGTTATTAGCACTGTAAGTACACAAATCAACCACTAGCGTGTTAATCATACGGCGCACGGTTTCATTCACCATGCGTTTATATTCAAGCTTAGGATACAGCGCTTTCACTTGACTTAGGTTTTGCGCAAACAGCTCTACCTTTTCTAATTGGTCTACGGTAATTAAACCTGAGCGCAGGCCATCGTCGATGTCGTGGTTGTTGTAGGCAATCTCATCGGCATAGTTGGTGAGTTGTGCTTCAAGGCTGGGGCTGGTTTTATCTAAAAAGCGCTGCCCAACATCGCCCAACTGTCTGGCGTTTTTAATAGAGCAATGTTTTAAAATACCTTCGCGTACTTCAAAGCTTAAATTAAGGCCATCAAACTCGGCGTAGCGTAGCTCTAGTTTTTCGACCACGCGCAACGATTGCAAATTGTGCTCAAAGCCGCCAAAGTCGCGCATGCATTCGTTTAGCGCATCTTGTCCTGCGTGGCCAAACGGGGTGTGGCCAAGATCATGCGCCAGCGCGATGGCTTCGGTGAGGTCTTCGTGTAACGCTAAGGTGCGGGCAATGCCACGTGCCAGCTGCGCAACCTCAATGCTGTGCGTTAGTCGGGTGCGAAATAAATCGCCTTCATGATTTACAAATACTTGGGTTTTATATTCCAAGCGTCTAAACGCGGTGGAATGAATAATGCGGTCGCGATCGCGCTGAAAGGCATTGCGCGTTGAGGATGGGGGTTCTGGGTATAACCTGCCTATGCTATGTTCTGGGTTTGCAGCGTATGTAGCTAGGTTGTTCATATATTGAGCTTTGCCAAATATTTTCGCGATATAAATATCGCTCCTACATAAACTATGCAAATCTGCAAGAGCGATACTTCATACTGTAAAAGCCAACAGCTGGCTTACATTGCGATAGGTTTAATTAATGTAATAACAGTGTCTGCTTTAATTTTTCAACATCGTAATCACTGGTAATCACCGACTTACCAATACCTTGCTGCAATACTAATCTGATTTTTCCATCTGCAACTTTTTTATCCATTTGCATTAAATCGAGATATTTCTCTACGCCTAATTTTGGCGCATCTAGCGGCAGCTTTGCTTGGCTCAGCAAATCATGCATACGTTGTACTTGCGCTGCTGTGAGCCAACCCATGCGCTGCGATAAATCTGCTGCCAGCATGGTGCCCGCTGCCACCGCCTCGCCGTGCAGCCATACGCCGTAGCCCATTGCGTTTTCAATGGCGTGACCAAAAGTGTGGCCTAAGTTTAGCAAGGCACGCTCGCCTGATTCATGCTCATCACGCGCCACGACTTCTGCCTTGTTATGGCAAGAGCGATAAATAGCTTCACTGATTGCATTCACATCCAACGCCATTAGTGCGTCAATATTTGCTTCCAGCCAATCAAAAAACTCGGCATCACGAATTAAGCCATATTTAATTACCTCGGCCATGCCCGCAGAAAACTCGCGTGGCGGTAAGGTTTTTAAAGTATCAATATCTGCCAGCACCACTTGTGGTTGATAGAAAGCGCCAATCATGTTTTTGCCCAAAGGGTGATTGATGCCAGTTTTGCCACCGACTGAAGAGTCAACCTGAGACAGTAAAGTAGTCGGAATTTGAATAAATGGCACGCCACGTAAATAGGTAGCTGCCGCGTAGCCGGTTAAGTCGCCAATCACACCTCCGCCCAGCGCAATCAGTGTAGTGCTGCGCTCACAACGGTTTTGCAACAGAACATCATAAATTTTGTTCAGAGTTTCTGTATTTTTGTAAGCTTCGCCGTCAGGCAAAATGATAGGAATGACTTTTACACCTGCGTTTTGCAAAGTGTTGCTTAGCTTATCAAGATACAAAGGGGCAACGGTAGTGTTAGTGACTATCGCCACGTGCTTACGTTTTAAATGTGGCAGTAGTAAATCTGCGTTTGAAATCAGATTTTGGCCTATGTGTATCGGGTAGCTTCTATCAGCCAGTTCTACTTTAAGTGTCTGCATATTTTTAAATCAAAATTTCGTTGAATGGTGGTTAACTTTCAGCCTGCTCTAACAGCAACTGCTCGATGCGGCTGGTAATTTCATTGGCAGATTGCGCTCCGGTATCGACAATATAATCCGCCAAGGCTGAATAGATAGGATCGCGCGCAACATATAACTGCTCTAACTTCTGCTTGGGATTAGCACCCTGCAACAATGGGCGGCTTTTGTCATTACGCGTCCGCTGGTATAAATCGTTGACCTTAGCGCGCAGATAAATCACCTTACCAGTATTCTTTAAATAGTCACGATTTTCTTGCAGCAGTACCGCACCGCCGCCGGTCGCCACAATCACGTTATCGAGCTGACTTAACTCGTCAATCGCTGTGGTTTCACGCTTACGAAAACCAGACTCACCTTCTAACTCAAAAATCAGCGGGATTTTAACGCCGGTTTTGCGCTCAATTTCATGGTCGGAATCGTAAAACTCCCTGCCCATTTGCTTAGCAAGTAGACGGCCGATAGTTGTTTTTCCAGCTCCCATCAGGCCTATAAAATAAATATTGTTCAATTCACACTACCTCTAAGTTTTATTCATGACTTTTGCCAAGCGCGTTGAGTGCTCGAGATGCCAGAATAAAAAATGCCCATCAATGTAATGATGGGCATTTTAAGACAATCTATCGCTTCTGTCAGATTTTGCTTACTGAAGGTTCAAGCGCTCATCCATGATTTTAGGTGTGATAAAAATCAACAGCTCGGTTTTATCTGCACTTCTGGTTTTACGTTTGAATAAATTACCCATCAGTGGCAAGTCGCCAAAAAACGGTACTTTATCTACACCATTGATTTCAGTTTGCTCATAAATGCCGCCTAGCACGGCTGTTTCACCATTCGCCACTAGCACTTGCGTTGTGATGTTTTGAGTATCAATTGATGGTACGCCGTTAAATATCTGACCCACCCTATCTTTTTTAACCTCAAGATCCATAATGATTTTGTCATCTGGAGTAATTTGCGGGGTCACATCAAGACTTAACACTGCTTCTTTAAATTCAACAGCTGTTGCACCACTGGCTGAAGCACGCTGATATGGAATTTGTGTACCCTGTGCAATTTTAGCTTTTTGCTGACTTGCTGTAGTCACGCGCGGGCTAGACACAATCTTGCCGCGCTGATCGCTCTCTAGCGCAGACAGTTCTAAGTTAAGCAGTAAACCAGCAGGCAGCCTAAACAAGCTCACCGCCAAACTACCAAACGCATTGGCAACTGGGAGATTACTCATTAAATCGTTACCACCCAGACCAGGCGTTACCACCCCATCCGAGCCACCAATCTGTGTAGTAGCCAAACGAATAGCACCCGCAGTATTTGGCGGCGTACCGACACCTGTCACCGTTTCGGTAATCACCCCTGTTGTTGGCGTCACTACCCTAGTAGTAATACCATTACCCAGACTTCCACTTACGCCACCACGCGTATCGCCGCTAACTTGCTGTTTCTGCACCCCGAAACGCGCGCCCAAGCTCTTGGCAAAACGTTCATCCGCTAAAACCAGTCTTGATTCAATCATTACCTGTTTCACAGGAATATCAATTTTGTTTACCAACACCTGCACTTGTTCTAAGAATTTAGGAACATCTTGTACAAATACGGTATTAGTACGGATGTCGGCAATGGCTGAGCCGCGTTTTGAAAGAATTTTTTGCTTTGGATTACTCAACAAGTTAACCATGTCGGTTGCCTTGGCGTAATTTAAAGTAAAAGATTCTGTTTTTAAAATTTCAATATCTTCAATTTGCTGCGCACTTTCCAAAATTTGTTTTTCATTGGCAGCAATTTCATCCGCAGGCGCGATTAAAATAACGTTGCCATTTTTACGTTTACCCAAGCCCTTGCTTTGCATGATAATTTCGAGCGCCTGATCCCAAGGCACGTCTTTCAGACGCAAGGTGATGTTGCCGGCCACCGTGTCGCTGCTGATGATGTTAAGCCCAGTAAAGTCTGCAATCACTTGTAACACCGAACGCACTTCAATGTTTTGGAAATTCAGAGACAACTTCTCACCTGCATAGCCCACTTTACTGCTAGGTACTAATTTATTCGGGTCTTCAATCAATTGACGCACATCGATAATGAATTTCTTGTCTGCCTGATATGCCGATTGTTCCCAAGCACCTTTAGGCTCAATCACCATATGGCCGTTTTTGCCTTTTTTCATGGTATCGACGAATACCACCGGTGTATTGAAATTAGTCACATTTAAGCGACGCTGCAAATCAGCAGGCACCTCGGTATTGATAAAATCAACTTCAATGACTTTACCTTTTTGCTTAATATTGATGCCTACCGTAGGGTCTGACAAATCTACAATAATGCGGCCTTCGCCGTTTTTGCCACGTACAAAGTCTACTTTGTTGATGGTGTTCTTCTGCCCGTCCAATTTAGGCTCGGCAAACTTGGTTTCTACGGTTGAACCGGCACTCACGATACTAGGTTGCAATATAATCGACACTTCATTGCCACTGATACTGGTGTTGTAGCTCATGGTGTTAGAAAGATTAAGCACCATGCGCGTACGTTCTTTACCTTGCGCCAAGCTGATAGTTTTTAACATTCCTTGCTCTGCGTTGATGCTGTTTTTACCAAGGCCGTTGCCCACCTGCGGAAAATCCAGCGCGATACGTGACGGGCCAGTTAAGGCAAATCCGGCTGGTGGGTTTGTTAAAGGCTGGCTGGTTCGCACGCGAATACTTAATCTGCCACCCGGCAAAGACGAGACATCTACACTCTCAATTTTATTGGCCAAAGCAGATTGATCTTCAGCTAATGTAAAACTTGAAAATGTAGTCAGCATTATTAACAACAATGCCTGTAAATATTTTAGCAACCGCAGATTTGTTTTCATCATTTCACCTTAAATACTATTGATGCCACGAATACGGAATATTCAACTGGCATGATTACCGTAGAGCGTATTTATTATTTTTGTTACTCTCATTTTTACTTTAGCTATTTGCTTTATTCATTGTTTACTCTTGCAAAGCCAAGGTGGAGGTACGGTCTACCCAATCCCCCGAAAGCTCGTCTTGCACAATCTCTACCAAAGTCACTTCATTATCGGCAATCGCGGTCACTCTGCCGAAGTTCTGCCCCACATAATTACCCACTTTCACTTGCTGCAAGCTGTTGTCAGGTGCTTTCAACAAAGCAAACGTTAATTTGTTTTTTGAAATCATGCCCACGTATTTCACGCTTTCAAGCGGATAAGATTCCATTGGCTCTTTGGGACGCTTTAAGTCTGGCTGCAAATTACCGCTCTTGCTGGTCACTTTACGCGCACGAAACGGGTCTGAAAGCGTACCGTCTTCGTTATAAATCAGTGCAACATAAGGCTTAACTTCGGGCAGTGGCTGCACTTTAGGTTTGATGTTTTTAGTGGCATCCTGCATATATTGATCAAGATCATCACCCTCATCGCCGCCACAAGCAGCCAACAACAGCGCCAACAACCCCAATAACAGATAGTCTAAGCGCAACGCTAATCCTCTATGCAATCCTAAGCCCAGTTTCACTGATTCAGTCCCTTACTTACCCGACTTCTTGCCGGCTTTAGCTTTCGCTTCTTTTTCGGCTTTTTGTTTTGCAGCAACTTCATCTGCATCTAAATAGCGATACGTTTTAGCAACGGCTTCTATTACCAGCGCAGCGCTGGCCTGTGATGGTTTGGCATCTTTTGGCAAAGGCTGCGTTTGTACATTGATATCGCCTATGGTGACGATTCTTGATAACTTGGAAATGTCACTGGCAAAGGCACCAAGGTCATGATAAGTGCCCAGCACTTTAATCGCTATCGGCATCTCAGCATAAAACTCTGCTTGCGTTTCCTTACCTGGTTTAAACAGCTCAAACTCTAAACCTCTGCTCAAGCCAGCCTGATTAATGTCCGTCAACAAACCGTCAATTTGTGACTTATCTGGCAATTGCCTTAACAATGCGCCAAAGGTCTTTTCGATTTCAACCATTTGCTCGCGATAAGCGGCTAAGTTAATCGCCTGCGTTTTCTTGACCAAAAATACCTGTCTTAAATCTTGCTCTTTGACGCGCTCTTGCTCCAACGTTTCAAGTGCCGGGCTTAACAACAAGTAATAACCCACTCCTAATAGCAGCATAAAAATGAAAGCCAACAGCACCGCTTTGACTGGCGCTGGCAGGTTGCCGATATTTTTAATATCAATATTGTTAAAGTCATCTAAATTCATGATTTAACCTTTGCAGCAGCTTTAAGTGCGGCATCTTCAGTATCTGCTTGCGGCGCTTTTAACTTGACCGTCATGGTAAAGATATTTTGTTTTTGGTTATTGGTAATCACCGATTTAATTTCAACCAAGTTGGGCGACTCCAGACGCGTTGATCTATCAAAATTACGCACCAGCGTAGCAACGCGCGCGTTAGTGTCTGCTACGCCCTCAATGGTAATCACGTCACCGACTTGTTTAATACTTCTCAGAAACATGCCATCGGGCAACTGTCTGCTGACTTCATCCAAAATAATCACCGCCTGGCTACGGTTGGTTTGCAGATTTTCTACCACCTGCTTACGCTCAAGCATGACGCTGATTTGATTTTTCAATTCTTTGATATCGGCAATTTCTTTATCAAGTTTTGCAATCGCCTCAGTTAAGCGGGTATTACGCTCAAGTTGTGATTCAATTTTGGCGCTGATAATGGTGTAGGCCATAAATATAAGTGCCACGGCAACCGCGGCAGTAAATGCTGCCATCAAGCCAAATTGACGTTGCCTTGCCTCGCGTTTGAGTTGGCGATGCGGTAGGAGATTGACGCGTATCATGCAGATACCCCGCGCATTGCCAAGCCGCAGGCAATCAATAAAGCGGGCGCATCGGTTGGCACTTGTGCCTGACGGACTCTTGAACTGACTGACATGTTTTGAAACGGATTTGCAATCACGGTGTGAACTTGGGTTTTATCCTGTACCGTGACTTCAACTTCAGGAATCGACGCGCAACCCCCCGCGAGCACAATATGATCTACATGATGATATTGCGTAGAACTGGTAAAAAACTGCTGCGCACGCGCTACTTCCATCGCTAACATCTGTACAAAAGGTTGCAGCACTTCGCTTTCATAGCTTTCTGGTAAGCCACCTTTGCGTTTTGAAATTTCAGCTTCTTCCATAGATAAGCCAAATCTGCGCTGAATTTCTTGGGTGAGTTGGTTGCCACCAAAACTCTGCTCTCTGGCATAGACTGGTTTGTTGTCATGCAACACATTGATGTGCATCATGCTGGCACCAATATCGACAATCATCACGGTTTTTTCACTGCCGCCGTTGGGTAGCTGCACCGCGACCAAAGTATATGCTGCTTCTGTTGCGTAGGAATCCACATCCATCACGATGACTTTAAGCCCTGCCACTTCGGCTGCGGCGACGCGGTCTTCGATTTTTTCTTTACGTGCGGCCACAATCAATACTTCAACTTCATCTTCGCTGTTAGGCGCGGGGCCAATCACCTCGAAGTCAATATTCACTTCATCTAATGGGAACGGAATATATTGGTTAGCTTCACCTTCTACTTGCGCTTCCATGTCTTCTTCGCGCAAATCGGCAGTCATAATGACTTTTTTGCTAATCACTGCCGAAGAAGGCAATGCCAGCGCCGCATGCTTTTCACGCGTGCCTAGCATTTTCCAGGCAAGTTTAAGTGCATCCGCCACTTTACCGAGATCAGCTACGTTACCATCCGCCATCGCATCAGCAGGCAATGGCGCAACAGCATAAGACTCCAGCTTATAGCCGCCACGACCATCGTCTGATAGTTCCACCATTTTCACCGAAGTGGAACTGACATCAATACCAATGAGGGGAGGTGTAGTTTCTGTAAAAAAACTGAATTTCAAACTGAAATTCCTTTGCTAATTTCGTTAGTTACGAACACTTCTAATAATTTACATTAAATCCTAGCAACAAGTTTAAACCCTGTAAAGCAAAATTGTTTACATATATTTACACAATCTACATCAATTTTGTTTACAAAATGATGATTGTTGTCGGGAAACGCATCCAAACTTTTAGGTCGCGCTCCAAGGCATAGCAATTTATAATGTTTCTTTCATGATGTTTATAGAAATAGATACTTCAATGATATTGAACAAATGGTGGCAATACGTTTTACTGACTTTGGTGGTGGGCAGCCTGTCTGTGCTGGCTTTAATTGCGGTTGCAGCCGCTTTAATCTACCCGACTTTACCTTCGTTAGAGGCACTTACTGACTACCAGCCCAAGCTCCCGTTACGCGTTTATTCAGAAGATGGCTATTTAATCGACGAGTTTGGTGAAGAGCGCCGCGCCTATGTAAAAATTGAAAATGTGCCGCAAAACATGAAAGATGCAGTGCTGGCGATTGAAGACCGCCGTTTTTACCAACACGGCGGTGTGGATTTAAAAGGTGTATTGCGCGCAGTTAAAAATAATGTCACCGGCGTCAGCCATGAAGGTGCCAGCACTATTACCATGCAGGTTGCCAAAAACTTTTTCACCACTCCTAACGGCAAACGCACCATCATTACTAAAATCAATGAAGCCATGCTGGCGCTTAAAATTGAGCACACACTCAGCAAAGACAAAATTCTTGAGTTGTATATTAATCAGATCTACCTTGGTCAACGCGCGTATGGCTTTGCCGCAGCTGCACAGGTTTATTACGGCAAACCACTCGAAAAATTAAATCTTGCAGAAACTGCTTTATTGGCAGGTTTACCCAAAGCCCCTTCGGGTTACAACCCTTATGTGAATCCTAAGCGTGCTATTGCCCGCCAACAAGAAGTATTACGCGATATGTATCGCTTTGGGTTTATTGAAGAACCAGTATATGAAGCTGCGATTAAACAGCCTCTGCGTTTTAAAGCGTCGCGTCAGGCGCGTAATTTAGCCGCAGACTACGTTGCTGAAATTGTGCGCGACAGCTTATATGCGCAATATCAGGATGACATTTACAGCAGCGGACTTAAGGTTTACACCACAATTCGCAAAGCCAACCAAGAGGCGGCGAATGCGGCGATTCGAGAGGGTGTGCTTGATTATGACGCTAGGCATGGTTTTAGGGGCCCTGAGAAAAATGTGGATATTGCCAAGCTGCAAGCTGAAAACCCTGATGGCGCATTGGACGAGGCGCTGGATAACTTTGAAGAGTCAAACGGTTTTATTCCGGCCATTGTCACTGGCCTGACTCCCAAAGCTGTTCAAGTGCATACCAAAAATGGTGTTGCGCTGGAAATTACCGGCAAAGGTTTAGCGCTGGTAGCCAGAACGCTCAATGAAAAAAATCCGGAGAAAAGATTACTGAAAGTTGGCTCGATTATTCGCGTCACCAAAGCGCATAGCGCCAAAGAAAATGAGGCTTGGCGCATTGTGCAGTTACCACAAGTCGAGGCGGCGCTAGTGGCTCTAGACCCTGAAACTGGTGCGGTACGTGCATTGGTGGGTGGTTTTGATTTTAATCGCAATAAATTCAATCATGTCACACAGGCTTGGCGCCAACCCGGCTCAAGCTTTAAACCTTTTATTTACTCTGCGGCACTTGAAAAAGGCTTTACACCCGCGAGCATTGTTGAGGACAGCCCGCTTAATTTTTCAGCACAGGACACAGGTGAAAAAGCTTGGGCACCACGCAACTATGACAATACGTTTGAAGGGCCGATTCGCTTAAGACAAGCCTTAACAAAATCTAAAAACTTAGTGTCTGTGCGTGTGATACAAGCCATCGGCCCGAATTATGCGCAAGACTACATCACCCGCTTTGGCTTTGCTGCTAAAAAACACCCAGCTTATCTAACCATGGCGCTGGGCGCAGGCTCAGTTACGCCTTGGGAAATGGCCACTGCGTATTCAGTATTTGCCAATGGCGGTTATCGTATTAAACCGAATTTGATTGCAAAAATTGTAGACCAAAACGGCAATGTCTTAGTCGAGACTAAATTCACCCGCGCTGGGCAAGGTGCGCCCAGGGTGATTGACTCTCGAAACGCTTTCATCATGAATTCAATGATGCAAGACGTGGTGCGTCGTGGTACCGCAACGCGCGCCTTACAATTAGGTCGCAATGATTTGGCTGGCAAAACCGGCACTACCAATGATCATTTTGATGCCTGGTTTGCTGGCTACAATCCCAAACAAGTAGCAATTGCTTGGGTGGGCTATGACAAACCAAGACCGCTAGGTGGCAGTGAAACCGGCGGTGCGGCAGCGTTACCGATTTGGATTAAATATATGGCAACCGCGCTAAGAGGCATGCCTGACGTTGAGCCGGTCGTTCCTGATGGCGTACTGGCGTTGCGAATTGACCCGGTCACTGGTGTGCGTGCAGATAACGATGAAGATGGTGTTTACGAATATTTTTATCACGAAAACCCACCACCAGAAGTAGAGTTCGATTTGCCTTCATTATTTGGTGACGGCGATAGCGCGCCAGATGCACAGCTGGGTCAGGCGCAGAAATTGTTTCAGCCAGACATCACAATACCGGCTAAACCTAGTCCGGCAAAACCCAATGAAGCGCCAGCAAAACCTGCCGAGAATATAATCAGAAATCCGTTAGGTAGCTACTAGCAACTAAGCGTTAATACTACAGGTGTGTGATCAGACGGGCGCTCCAATTTACGGGGCGCTTTGTCTATATAAGCTTCGCTACAATGCGTTTTTAATGCATCACTCACCAGGATATGGTCAATGCGCATCCCCAAATTGCGTCTAAAACCCGCCATACGGTAATCCCACCAGCTGAAGCTTTTTTCTGCCTGCTCAAATAATCTAAAGCTATCGTGCAAGCCCAAATCGAGCAGTTGTTGAAACGCTGCTCGTTCCGGCTCTGAAACCAACACCTGCCCAACCCATGCTGCCGGATCGTGACAATCGCGGTCTTGAGGCGCAATGTTGTAGTCACCCAATAACAGCAATTTCGGATGCTGCGCGAGTTCAGATTTAAGCCAATGATGCAGCGCTGTGAGCCACCGCAATTTGTACTGATACTTATCAGAATCCAAGGCCTGTCCATTAGGAATGTAAGCGCACACTACGCGTATACCATTGATGGTTGCTGCAATCACGCGCTGCTGCTCATCGTCAAAATTTGGAATATTGCGCTGTATGTCAGTGATAGGATGGCGGCTGATAATGGCCACACCGTTATAAGTTTTTTGCCCGATATGCACCGCGTGATAGCCGGCATCTTGCAGCGCCTGATAAGGAAATTTAATATCTTCCTGTTTGGTTTCCTGCAAGCACAGCACGTCGGGCTTAGCCTCATTGAGCCAGTCCAGCACGTGTGGTAAACGCACGTTTAAGGAGTTAACGTTCCAAGTAGCAAATTTCAAAAGTTGAGCCTTAGTGTTTTATTTTTTTAAAGTCTTTTAAGCCGTCATCCCATTATGTCTTAACAGCGCATCAATATTCGGTTCACGTCCACGGAATGCGGCAAACGATTCCATTGCAGAGCGCGAGCCGCCTTTGGCCAAAATTTCCTGCCAGTAGCGCTGACCAGCTTCTCTTGATAACACGCCATCTTCTTCAAACATGCTGTAAGCATCAGCAGACAACACTTCTGCCCATTTATAACTGTAGTAGCCAGCGGCATAACCGCCTGAAAATACATGCGTAAAGTTATGCGGAAAACGGTTCCATTTGGGTGGGCGCACTACAGCGACTTCATCACGCACTTGCTCGATTAAATCCAAAGCTGTTGTGGTGCCGTGCGGATCAAACTCGCTATGCAGGCGTATATCAAACAATGAAAATTCAATCTGACGCACAGTCTGCATGCCCGCCTGGAAGTTTTTGGCGGCAACCATTTTGTCAAACAGTGCGCGTGGCAATTGTTCGCCGGTTTCCACATGTGCTGTCATGTGGCGCAACACTTCCCATTCCCAGCAGAAGTTTTCCATAAACTGGCTAGGTAATTCCACTGCATCCCACTCCACACCCTTGATGCCAGAAACGCTGTAATCGTCTACTTCGGTCAGCATGTGATGCAAGCCATGACCAAACTCATGGAACATAGTCAGCACTTCGTCATGCGTGAACAAAGCAGGTTTATCGCCTACCGGCGCTGAGAAATTGCAGGTTAAATAGGCCACAGGCTTGGTGATGCCGCCAGCTGATTTACGACGCGTAATCGCTTCATCCATCCAGGCACCGCCACGCTTGTTGTTGCGTGCGTATAAATCTAAATAAAACTGACCAATCAATTCACCTTGATGGTCTTTAATGTCATAAAAGCTGGCATCCTGATGCCACACTGGCGCGCTGGATTTGTTAACATGAATGCCAAAAATGGTTTCCACCACGCGGAACAAGCCTGCCAACACTTTGCTCTCAGGGAAGTATTGTTTCACTTCTAAATCTGAGAACGCATATTTATCTTCACGCAGTTTTTCGGATACATAAGATACATCCCAAGCCTGCATATCTGTAATTCCAAGCTTGGCGGCATATTCTTCAAGCTCTATCTTGTCGCGTAAGGCAAATGGTTTCGCTTTGGCTGCCAAGTCTTGCAAAAAGGTTTTCACATGCTGCGCAGAGTCCGCCATTTTGGTGGCGACTGATAGCTCGGCATAATTATCAAACCCTAACAACTGTGCTGCCTCGTGTCTTAATTTGAGAATTTGCGCGATGATAGGTGTGTTATCCCACTCTGGCTTGCTGAATTCAGACGCACGCGTGGCATAAGCGCGATAAAGCGTTTCGCGCAGTTCGCGATTGTCTGCATATTGCAGCACCGGTAAATAAGACGGGAAATGCAGGGTGAATTTCCAGCCGGTTTTATCTTCGGCTTTTGCCGCATCAGCCGCGGCTTCCAACACGTCTGCCGGAATGCCTTTTAAGGCTTCTGCGTCATGCATGTAAAGCGCGTAATCGTTGGTGTTGTCGAGCACATTTTCTTCAAACTTTGAAGAAAGTTTAGACAGCTCTTCTTGAATTTCTTTGAAGCGTGCTTTTTGTTGCAAAGGCAATTCAGCCCCGCCCAAACGAAAGTCGCGCAGTTCGTTTTCTACAATTTTTTTCTGAGTGTCGGTGAGTGCATCAAACTGCTGGCTATTGCGCAACGTGCGATATTTAGCGTATAGACGCTCATCTTGGCTCAAATCTGCATAAAAATCAGTGAGTTTTGACAAGTTGTCGTTATACGCTTCGCGCATCTCCGGACTATTCACCACCGCATTGACATGCCCCACTTGCGACCATGCGCGTGATAAACGTTCTTCGATATCTTCCAGCTTGCTGGCATAGTTTTCCCAAGTCACCGTCTCAGTGCTGGTAGCCAGTGTTTCAATCGTCTGCCTTGCGTTTACCAACAAGTAATCGATTGCAGGCGAAACGTGCTCAGGCTTTAATTCATTAAATTTTGGTAAGCCGGAAAAATGTAAAAGTGGGTTATTTTCTAATGACACTGTGCTGTATCTTTCTTTAAAAACTAATTAATTAAACGCAAAGTAAACGGGTAATGATAATGCTCGCCCTTACTACTGGATATGGCGGCAATAATACAAATCACAATATTAAACAACCAGATTAAACCTAATAATAAAAATCCGACCAGTACAAAAATCAGCACATAAGCTACAAACTGCGCCAACAACAAGGTGATTTGAAAATTCAACGCCTCTCTTGCCTGCACCCGAATAAACTCGCTGTCGTCTTTCTTGAGTAAAAACACAATCAAAGCCGGTATAAAAGAAAATAATATGCCGCCTAAATGTGTAATGGTGGCGATATTTTTTTCATCGTTACTAGGAACTGTTAATAAATCTGTAGACATAATGACCCTTAAAATACGCTAATTAAATGATGAAACTTCAAATGAAGACAAGAAATTTTAGCTAATTAAACAGGCCGCTACTTAAACAGTGTGATTGAATTTGCTAACCACAAGTTCAATTTTCTCACTGTCGGTTAAGCTTAGTACGCGTTTTGACTGGCCGACTAAATCACTCAACTGGCTATGTAACACTTGCTGTTTAATGCTTAAAATATGTGACGGATGCATGGAAAACTGACGCAAACCCATGCCGATTAATAGTTTGGTTAATTTGGCATCGCCCGCCATTTCGCCACATACTGAAACTGCCTTGCCGAGTTTGGCACCAGCTTTGATGGTCATGGAAATTAGTTTCAATACCGATGGGTGTAGCGGATTATATAAATGCGCCACGGCATCATCAGTGCGGTCAATTGCCAGGGTATATTGAATCAGGTCATTGGTACCTATGGATAAGAAATCCAGCTCCGCCGCAAAAGCTTCGGCATTGATGGCCGCCGCCGGAATTTCTATCATACCGCCCAACTCTATGCCTTCATCAAACGCAACTCCCTCTTTACGCAAGCTGGCTTTGGCGCGCTCGAGAAATAATTTAGTCTGACGTAACTCCGACAAGCTAGACAGCATGGGAATCAGAATTTTAATCTTGCCAAACTGCGATGCGCGTAACAATGCGCGCAGTTGCGTGTTGAATATCTGCGGCTCAGATAAACATAAACGAATAGCGCGTAAGCCTAAAGCCGGGTTGGGCGAATTGACCACCGTATCCGGGTTCATTTGCTTATCTGCGCCTAAATCCAATGTGCGAATAGTGACTGGCAAACCTTTCATGGCAATCGCTACAGATTTATAAGCCTGAAACTGCTCTTCTTCATTCGGCATATCGTGCCGATTCATGAATAAAAATTCGGTACGATATAATCCTATGCCGGTTGCACCGGAAGCTTTCACCGCCACCACATCCTCTGGCACTTCAATATTGGCCAGCAATTCAATAATAGTGCCGTCAATGGTCACGGCCTTGGTCGATTTGATGCGTTGCAGTTTTTGCTGCTCGAGTTCCCACTGTTCTTGGCGTAATTTGTATTCCGCGAGAATTTCCTTAGATGGGCTGACAATCACCACACCTAAGTCACCATCTACAATAATCAACTCACCATCATTGATTAAATCACGCGCACGCTGCAAGGCAACGATAGAAGGAATGTTCAAGCTACGCGCTAAAATCGCCGTATGCGAAGTAGCGCCACCTACATCGGTAATAAATGCCGCAAACTGATGCTGTTTAAACTGAATAGCATCGGCTGGTGAGATGTCATGCGCCACTAAAATCAGCTTGCGCTCCTGATGCTGCGCGCTGGTTTGCTGCTCACTACTCAGCTGACTTTGATGACCAAGCAACACTTTGATAATG
>NCHI01000030.1:16258-17140 GCA_002281815.1 Methylotenera sp. 24-45-7 | reverse complement strand
GTTAGTAGCAGCGAATGATGTACTTTTTGTTTTGTTAGGCGCCATTATGGTGCTGGCAATGCATGCAGGTTTTGCTTTTCTTGAAGTAGGTACTGTGCGTAAAAAAAATCAAACCAACGCACTGGTGAAAATCATGGTGGATTTTTCAGTGTCTACTATTGCGTATTTTTTCATCGGTTACAGTATTGCGCACGGCATTAGTTTTTTTAGCGGGGCGGACGTATTAGCCGAAAAAAATGGCATAGAGCTGGTTAAGTTTTTCTTTCTATTGACGTTTGCGGCTGCAATTCCTGCCATTGTTTCTGGCGGTATTGCTGAACGCGCTAAATTTAATCCGCAGTTAGCGGCAACATTTTTATTGGTGGGTTTTATTTACCCGTTTTTTGAAGGGATTGCCTGGAGCGGTCATTACGGTATTCAGGAGTGGTTAAAGTTTACCTTTGGCGCACCGTTCAGAGACTTTGCTGGTTCTGTGGTAGTGCATGCAATGGGCGGCTGGATTGCCTTGGCTGCGGTGGTGCTGCTAGGTGCGCGTAATGGTCGCTATGGTAAAGATGGCCGCTTACATGCTTATCCGCCATCTAATATTCCATTTTTGGCTTTAGGCGCTTGGATATTAACAGTGGGTTGGTTTGGCTTTAATGTGATGTCTGCGCAAGCCGTTCAGGGTATTTCAGGTTTGGTGGCGGTAAACTCTTTAATGGCTCTGGTGGGTGGTACTTTAGCCGCTGTGTTTTTAGGTAAAAACGACCCAGGTTTTGTACACAACGGCCCTTTGGCTGGTTTAGTAGCGGTATGTGCGGGTTCAGATATCATGCATCCTTTAGGTGCTCTGGTGACAGGTGCGATTGCTGGTGTGATATTTGTGACTACATTTACCTT
>NCHI01000030.1:0-16197 GCA_002281815.1 Methylotenera sp. 24-45-7 | reverse complement strand
TATATGTTTACCTTGGTGCAAAACCGCTGGAAGATTGATGATGTTTTGGGTGTGTGGCCACTGCACGGTTTATGCGGTGCTTGGGGTGGTATTGCAGCAGGTATCTTTGGCGCTAAAGCACTTGGTGGTTTGGGTGATGTGAGTTTAATGTCTCAACTCATCGGTACTGGCTTAGGTATTGTAGTGGCCTTAGCAGGTGGTTACATTGTGTATGGCGGGCTGAAGATGTTAGTTGGGATTCGCCTAAATGCAGAAGAAGAATACGACGGTGCCGATTTGACTATTCATAAAATTAACTCCATGGCAGATGATTGATAGTTTAGTAGCCGGATGAGCTGGCTTAATTAATCAGTACCTTATGTGGCAAAAGGGCTTGTGATTACAAGCCCTTTTTTTATTACATTCATGAGTCTAAAGTGCTCGATGCTAGTGCATCGTTAAGTTGTTAATAAATTGTAACAACTTGGTAACAGGTGCACGATTTAATGGCATTTTTTAGTTGAAAAAGCACCCAAAATCTGCTTTAAAATCTACATATAAATATATTTTTTAGGCTGTGAACTTTTATGAGCAATCAGTCTGGACAACGCTTAGCGCGATAAAATGTTACAAATTTAATTTAGATGTTAATGAATTGTAAAAATAGTTGTTGCAATTGAGGAAAATAATCACTAAAGTGTGTCCATTCCACATATGTGGAGTAAATAACTGACTTAATATTTTCGTAATATTTTAATCAATTTATTCGAAAGTTTTTTTGGAGACTAATATGCAAATCAACAAAATCAAGCTAGCACTTGGCTTAGTTGCAGGTATGACAATGGCGATGCCATTAGTAGCATCAGCAGCAGCGGATCAAGAAGCGGCATTGAAAGACGCGAACAACTGGGCTCACCCACGTGGTCAGCACAACAACCAAGGCTACAGTGCATTGGCACAAGTCAACAAAGGTAACGTAAAAAACCTTAAAGCTGCTTGGACATTCGCAACCGGTGTAAACCGTGGTCACGAAGGTTCACCAGTAGTTGTTGGCAACATGATGTACGTACATACAGCATTCCCAAACAACGTATACGCACTTGACTTAAACGACAATCAAAAAATCGTATGGTCATACTTCCCAAAACAAGACCCATCAGTACAAGCAGTATTATGCTGTGACAACGTATCACGTGGTCTTGGTTTCGGCGACGGTAAAATCTACCTGCAACAAAACGACGGCAACCTAGTTGCATTAGATGCAAAAACAGGTGCAAAAATCTGGTCAACATTGATCAATGATCCAAAAGTAGGTGCAACTAACACAAACGCACCACACGTGATCAAAGACAAAGTATTGACAGGTTGTTCAGGTGCTGAATTTGGCGTACGTTGCTTCTTAGCAGCTTACAACGCTAAAGACGGTTCATTGGCATGGAAAGCCTACTCAACAGGTCCAGATTCAGAAATGTTGATTGGTGCTGACTTCAACAAAGACACACCAGAATACAGCGCATTGTCAGTTTACCAAGACGTAAACGGCGGCAACAAACAAGGCGGCTCATTCAAAAAAATCCCTAACGACCAATTAAAAATTGGCGAAAAAGATTTAGGTACACGCACATGGTTGAAACCACAAGCAGTTAAAGATGGTTGGCAACATGGTGGTGGCTCTACATGGGGCTGGTGGCCATATGACGCACGTACAAACTTGGTATACTACGGTACAGGTAACCCATCAGTATGGAACCCAGACGTACGTCCAGGCGACAACAAATGGTCAATGACTGTATTTGCACGTGATGTAGACACAGGTATGGCAAAATGGGGCATGCAAATGACGCCACATGACGAATGGGACTACGACGGTATTAACGAAGTAATCTTGTTTGACAAAGGTGGTAAAACATACGCATGGCACCATGACCGTAACGGTTTTGCGTACACATGGAATGCAGGCAACGGTAAATTAGTGGCTGCAGAAAAAGTGCACCCATTCGTTAACTGGGCAACTGATGTTGACTTAAAAACTGGTGTGCCAAACAAATTGGCTTCAGCTTCAACACACCAAGACTACAATGCTAAAGGCGTATGCCCAGCTGCATTGGGTACAAAAGACCAACAACCAGCTGCGTACTCACCAAAAACTGGCTTAGTTTACTCTCCACTGAACCACGTATGTATGACATACGAGCCAGTAGAGTCTAAATATGTTGCAGGTCAACCATGGGTTGGTGCTACTTTGACTATGTTTGCTGGTCCTGACGGCGTAATGGGTGGCTTTGCTGCTTATGATCCAATGACCAACAAAAAAGTATGGTACAACAAAGAGAAATTCTCAGCATGGGGTGGTGCATTAACAACTGCTTCTGACTTAGTGTTCTACGGTACATTGGATCGTTGGTTCAAAGCTGTTGATGCTAAATCAGGTAAAGAACTTTGGAAATTCCAAGTAGGTTCTGGCGTGATTGGTAACGCATTCACATACGGTCACAAAGGTAAACAACACGTTGGCGTGCTATCAGGTATCGGTGGCTGGGCTGGTGTAGCGATGAACCTTGGTATGACTAACGACACAGACGCACTTGGTGCTGCTGGTGGTTACAAAGAATTGACAAAATACAACGCGGCTCCTGGCGGCGGTGCATTAACAGTATTTGCGCTGTAATTGATTGTTGCAAAACAAACGATTACTCGTTAATACCTAGTTAGTTCAAATAAAACACCCCGACTCGTCGGGGTGTTTTTTTATGTGCAGCTAGCATTTAATTTTTAGCACGCAGTGCGTAGACTTTTCATGAATCAGCATGTGATGTTTAGTGCTTAAGAAAGTTAACGATATATTGCTAAGTGCCTTACAGCTGGCGAGTTGTGAGTGAAATGAGCAAGCGAGCTAAGCGTAATGGTTAAGTATTGCGCTAAGGTTTGTTGAGAATCAGGCTGCTGAACTGGGTGATAAAGTTTTCTAGCCAGGCTTTGGCGTGTGGTTTTTGTTTTTGATCAGTAGTGGCGTGTAGGTCAGCAATCATCTGACAGCTTTGCAGTTTTAATTGTTCTGCGTAGCTTTGGTAACTAGAGTTGGGGCTGTTTCTCAAACGTTCAAACCCTTGTTTAACGAGCTTTTGTTTTCGAGATTGATCTAAATTACCTTGTGCCAGTGCAGTGATAATTGTGAATGCATCTTCATTGCGTCTGAGGATTTCATTGTAGGTAACCTCTGGTTTGTAATTTGACGCCATTAATTTTTGTTTCAACATGTTTTCTTGTGACGTGCTCAAATCACCATACACTTTTTCAGCGTAATCTATGGTTTTTTCTAGGCGTGCTTCCACTTGCGCTTCGCGCGTTTCTTGCAACCATTCTGCTTTCCATTTTGTGGCACGATTTTCTAGCATTTTCTTAAAATAGCTTAGCTGGCTATCAGATAACATAGGTGCCACTTCCACAATAATCGGACTAGCTTCAAGCTGTATGCTCTGCACGCTGTCTTGTATGGCGTTCATTGTTGCGCAGATGGTGTCTGGCTCAAGTTTGTCTTTGCTAAGATTAGACTTAGTCTGCTCTAACATATCAATATAAATGGGCAGTTGTGTTTTACGGTGCCAGTGATGCAGGGTATGCAAAGCTGGTTTTAACTTGGCATCTTGTGGTTCTGTGAAATCAAAATAGTCATCCAGCCACCAGTGCATGGCTTCAGGCGCGTTGTTGTAGGCTGTTTTAATGAGTGCACAGCTGGAAATTGTAATTGCCAGCAAGGAAATAATAATCAGTTGAGGTTTACGCATGTATTTTGGGACTATCCTTAGAGTAAATAGTTTTAATGCATTATTTGTAGCGGTGCTAAATGGGTAAGCGTTTATAAGTCATCTATAAAGTAAACAATATAAAAACCCTATAACCAAACAGTGAACCAGCGCACATTTAACCTGCCATATGCAGGTATTCTTTTATTTTAATAGGTCGTTATGCACACTAAAATGCCTAAGCTTGCTGTTATTGGTGCTGGAATGGCAGGTCTTAATTTAGCGAATGCGCTGTCAGACTTTGCTGAAGTGACAGTATTCGAAAAGTCGGACAAATTAGGTGGTCGCATTGCAACGCATATGGTTGATGGGTTTGCATTTGATCATGGCGCACAGTTTTTTACTGCCAAAACTCCGGTGTTTCAGCGCTTTGTTGAATCGCTGCATGAGGCTGGGGTAATTGCGCGTTGGGATGCCGCTTTTGCTGAAATTGAAGGCGTAAAGATCACTGCGCAGCGTCGTTGGGATGCAGCTTATCCGCACTATGTAGGCTCACCCAATATGAACGCGATTGGCCAGTATATGGCCAAAAATCTGGAGGTAAGATTCAATCAACATGTAGAGAGTGTACAGCGTGATCATGGTCTTTGGTTGATTAAATCCACCACTGCTGAAGTATTGGGTGAGTTTGATTGGGTGGTTTTCGCAATGCCGGCGCAGCAGGCATATGCATTGCTGCCCGATAACTGCCAATTTAGAGCAGATTTACTAGATGTGGTCATGCAACCTTGTTTTGCGCTAATGCTAGGCTATGCCTCACCTAAACCGCATGCGTGGGATGCTGCAATTGTTTCCGAATCTATTTTAAGCTGGGTATCTATCAACAGCTCAAAACCTAATCGAGCGCCTGCATTTAGCGTGGTAACCATGAGTAAAAACGAATGGGCAGCTGCGCATTTTAATCAAGATGACAGTTTTGTAATTAATGCCATGTTGCATGAATTAACACAGGTGATGGGTCAACCCATGGCAGACAGCAGCTACCTTAAACTCAAACGCTGGAAATATGCCAACGCTGCCAGAAGACCGCAACAAATGACATTATTAGATAATGCATTACAGTTAGCTTGTTGCGGCGACTGGTGCAAGATAGGCAGAATTGAGAGTGCTTATATGTCGTCTGTGGATTTAGCAACAAAGATAAAGGCTATGCTGACAGCGTAATTGTAGCGGCTCAGGCAGCCATGAATTTATGCGCAATGCAAGACACTGGCTTATACAACATGAAGCTGCTGATTGAACTCTTCTATCGGCATTGGTTTTCCGAATAAATAGCCTTGATATTGTCGGCAACCATTTTGTAGTAAAAACGCTTGTTGTTCTGCGGTCTCTACGCCCTCAGCAATCACGTCAACGTTTAAGCTTTGTGCCATGGCGATGACAGTTCTGACGATAGCACGGTCATTTTCGTCGCTGGCAATGTCATTTACAAATGACTGGTCGATTTTTAATTGATCTAGAGGCAAGCGTTTCAGGTATTGCAAAGATGAATAGCCGGTTCCAAAATCATCCAATGAGAACTGCACGCCGATGGTTTTAAGCGCGTTCATGGTCACCACAGTTTTGTCGATATCTTCTAGCATTAAGCTTTCGGTGAGTTCGAGCTTGAGTAGTTTAGGATTAATCGCATAGCTGGCCATGAGCTTTTTGACCTCATCGATAAAGCGTTCCTGACGGAACTGTTTTGCGCTGATGTTCACTGCCAAAATCAAATTACGGCTGGCACTGTGCTGCTGCCAGGCTTGAATCTGCGCACATGCGGCTTCAATGACCCAGTGACCGATAGGTACTATCATGCCGGTTTCTTCAGCCAGAGGAATAAACGTAGCCGGCGACACAATACCTTGTTCGGGATGCACCCAGCGAATCAAGGCTTCTGCACCAATCGGCTGTGAGTCAGCATCTACCTGAATTTGATAGAACAATTTAAATTGCTGATTCACCAGCGCCTTGCGTAGGTTAAGTTCTATGGCGGCACGATTAACTATCGTATTTTGCATTTCGGGGTCAAAAAAGCGCAGGCAATTGCGGCCGGTTTTTTTCGCTTGATACATAGCAATGTCGGCTTGCTTCATCAGTTCATCGATGGTGGATTCAGGGTGGTTCAGTAATGTCACTCCAATGCTGCACGTGCTGATGCATTCCTGCATGCCTAATTGATACGGTTGGCTAAGTGCCGCCAGCACTTTTTTACCAGTTGTTTCCGCTTGCGCCGCAGCTTGCACTGGGTCTGAGCTTAACTCTTTAAGAATCACCACAAACTCATCACCACCCAAACGTGCAACAGTATCGCCCATGCGCAGGCATGGTGTTAGCCTTGCTGCGACTTGTTGTAACAGTATGTCGCCAACATCATGGCCTAGCGTGTCATTCACGGTTTTAAAGTTATCTAGATCAATAAATAACAGCGCACCTTCACGCTCGTTGCGCTTACAAGAAGTAAGCGTCTGTTCCAGCCTGTCGATAAGCAAACGTCGGTTTGGCAGGTTGGTTAAAGGGTCGTAGAATGCCAAGGTCTCGATTCTGGCTTCCGCCGCTTTGCGGCTACTGATGTCCACAAAAGTGACCGTTGCACCTAATAATTTACCATCCTGTATCACTGGCACTGACCAATACTCAACCGGAATCGGGCTACCATCTTTGCGCCAGAACACTTCATCGGCCACATTGACTTCTTGGTTAGAGCGAAACGCTCTATAAATGCGACATTCGCTATTTGGATAATCACGACCATCTTGCCGATGATGGTGAATCAGCGCATGCACATTTTTACCCAGCACTTCAGACTCGTTTCTAAAACCGAGTATGGTCAAAAATGATTTGTTCACAAACGTACAGTTACCTGAGGTATCGACTTCATACACGCCTTCTGCCAAATGGTTGAGTAAACGGTTGAGTTTACTTTTTGACTCGGCTAATTCTTTTTGAATTTGTGAGTTTTGAAATTGATGATCACGCAATTTTGCTTGCATGTCGGATAAACTTGCTAACACGCTATTTTCTGAATGCACAGGTATAGGTATGGGTTTTAACAGATCACCTTGGCCAATACGCGTCATATGCGCGTGCACCGTATCTACACTGCCGCCTAAAGTTTCTACTATTGCCTGATAGCTGCGCCAGATCATGAAGATGGCAGCGCATACTAGCAAGGCAAAAATCCAGCGAAACAGCAGTGCAATATTTTCAGCAAACTTAACTGCTGCTGCGGTACGTTGGTCCATTAAAATAAAAAACTCGTTTATGGGCTGCATAATCTGTGATTTGGCCTGATGGTATACATCGCCATGCAGCATGGCGATGGCCTTTGTGCGATTCATTTCATCATTGCCACGACTCGACTCAATCAGGCGTATTGCATCAAACTCTAAATTAGTCAGCGCGTCAGAGTTAGCTTTGGCTTGCGCTAATTTTTCCAGCTCAGCACTGGTAAATCCAGCCTCACGCATTAAGTCTAGTAGAGCAACACCTTTGCCGGTCTGGGCGGGGGGAGGAATTTTTTCGGTGAGTACTAAATCCCAATAAATATAGGAATAGCCTGATGGCCGCGCAATTTTGCCATTACGAATATCAAGTATATTTTGAAAATAGATTTTATATCGTATGTCGCGAGTGGCAACATAGGTTCTCACCATGCGCGTTAGGTCATCAGAAGAGTGGCGCAACTGGTCTGCCAGTTGATAGGAAACTTGACGCTCTTGGTTGGCAGCGTAAGCGCGCTTTTCCGTATAAACGTATATCGCAAAAGTGATGAGCAACAGCAGGATAGTGGCAGTAGTGAGCCAAATTCTTTTAGGCACAATAGAATGACTTTTATCGGTATCCATGGCTATTCGGCTTAAATTTAAACCCTACTTTTTAAACATGACGTTCTCAGCTCAATATAGCTTATTTAAACAAACGTGTATATGCGATTGCACTGAAAGCAGCTTATTCGCTGGAAATTTTTTTCACAAAAATGTCACCAAATCGTAATAATTAACCGCATATTTTTTACATATAATTTTGTAACTTTTCTGTTTAAGTCGTTTAGTTTTAAAGTGCTTTGTAATTGACGATAAAAACGCACACCAGTAAAACAATTTAAATCATTACGTATATATGCCGTAAGCAGTTAAGTTTTTAATCCACAGATTATTTAAAACAATATAGGGAGTCATCAATATGGCTATTAAAACGCCGAGTGAAATGTTTATTGAGCAGGCACAATTGCTTGATGAAACAACAGCAGAAAAAGTGCTGTCACGTATGACAGGTAAATTACCTAAACGCTATATGAAAGAAAAGCTTAGCAAAATTGAGGCGTTGGCAATTCAGCTAGAACTAGAAGATGAGCTATTGCAAGACTGGCGTAAAAACTTTGCACAGATTAAATCTAATGCAGACAAAAAAATAAAAGAAAAAGCGAGCTTCAATCAAGTTGCAGTTTGATGTTTTCTAAGCAGTGGTAATGTCTGTTACCCATTCGAGTAGGGCTTGCCACTGCTGGGTATCTTGCGCCACAAACGAGGGGCGTAAATCAAAAATACTCACCCCTAATTCAGCACCGGTTGCGTAGACTTGAGAATTGCGTAAGTTGGTGAGTATCGGTAAGCCGGTGTATTGCATAAATGCATTGAGTGCAGCCGTGGCATTGGTGCGCACATTCACGCGCATGCCCACTAATGCCACAAAAGTTTTATGTTTGCGTACCGCTTTTTCTCTATCCAGCACATCTAAAAAATCGCTGGTTGCCACAATATCAAACGCAGATGGTTGTATCGGCACGATAACGCAGTCGGCTTTTTTAATTGCCTCAGTTAATTTTTCATCTCTAAACCCAGCAGGCGAGTCGGTAATAATCCAGTCGGGTTTGCTGATGTGATGTTTTTCATACTCGGTGTAGGAGTGTATTGCGGGTAATACCGACGGTCTTCTTTGCAGCCAATTGCTCGCTGAGCGCTGACGATCTAAATCTTCTAATACAACCTTATTGCCCATCGCAGCAAAATAACCTGCTAAATTTGTGGCAAGCGTAGTTTTACCGCAACCGCCTTTGGAATTTGCTACCAAAATATTTTTCATCACTGGCCTTAATGAATTCAAGCATGATTAATTCAAGCATGCCACGAGCGGCCGCTGAATACAGTGATAAACAATAAACGATTATGTGAAAATTGTTAACTGTCTTAATTCTGTCATATTTTGTTAGCAAGCATCACTTCATGATGCATTTGAAAAATATTGAATTGGCTCGGGATGAAAATGTTTTAAATGCTGTAAACATTGCGCACGCCATGCATCCAGTTGCTCGATGCTGATATTTTTGAGTTCAGGCTCAAATTGGGGCCGATTGCCATTGAGCATATCGCCTACATCAGCCATTGCCAGCTGGGTTTTCGCAATGTAATAAATAAAGTGCGCACCAGTGCGGCGGTCAATTATTTTCACTGCTTGATAAATCGCTTGTGGCAGCTTAATCGCTCTTAATAAACCGTCACCCCAAGCGAGCCGCCGTAATGCTATTTTGGTGGTAGTTTCACTACATCTGAAATGTGGCGATATAAACTTTGCGATGACCTGCTGATGTTTGCGTAACAGGCGCATAGGCGTGGTATTGGTTAATGGTGATAGATAGGCGTCCATTGCCCATTCCGATGCGATGTGCGTGGCCAGAGTGCTCTTTAACCACATCGCCTCATGCGCTGGCACAAAGTGGTTGTGTGCAATCACGTCTATATACAAATGACTGGCATAACCCACCGCGAGGGCGACTTCTTGTTCTGTTTGCGCAATCTGCAATAAATCATGCGCGTTTTCCCACAGGTGGGTATGTCTAAAGCGATGGCTAAATAATGCCAAGTCTGGCAAACAAGCGCCAGCCATGACGAGTTCTGGAAATTTTTTGATAGCAGTTTGTAATCTTGGGTCTAGTAAAGGCATGGCCCATAGCAGTGACTGCGCAAAATATAGATGTGTCACTAGCCCCCATGCATAAACATCGCTGCAATACATGCAGCACGGCAGCCACCAATAGCACTTTTTGATAAAAAACGGCATTCGCATGGTCTGCACATTGACGATAGCGCGTTAAATTTTTATGACGTGACGTTTAATATTTTGTGACAGCTCAGCGATTCGTGCATGCCTGAACAAGCGCCATGTTTTTAACCGTAACGTCATCAATTTGTCATGATGGTGATGTAAATTTTCGTGCTCGTTAAATGCGAGCGATTTTGCAGCACATTATAAAAATAATTCAATCCAAGAGAGTGATTCATGGGCTATAAAACCTTCAATGTTTTGGTCATTTCGTCTAAAAATTCGGCCAGAAGCATCATGGCAGAAGCACTGTTTAACACCATACCCAATGGCATGTTCAAGGCTTACAGCGCAGGCTCTACACCAAGCTTTGTAGTGAGTAGGTTTGCATTAGAAGAAATCAAGAAAACGACTTATCCAATCAAGCAGTTAAGAAGCAAAAGTTGGCAAGAGTTTTTGCAGCCAGATGCGCCACAAATCGATTTTATTATTTCAGTGTGTGATCATGTGGCGATAGACATTTGCTCTGCATTTCACGGCAGCCCAGTCATCGGGCGTTGGGTGCTAGACGACCCGTCATTGGTGGAAGGCTCGTTTGAACAAAAGAAATTAGCGTTTCAACAGGTTTTTTTAGACATTAAAAATCGCATCGATACGCTATCAAAACTGCCATTGGCACATTTAGATAAAAACCTATTAAAGCAAGAGTTAGAGCAACTGGCGTAAAGCGTTACAGCGTAAGCAGTTTTTCAAAGCTATCTTTGCACAGTGGTTTGCTAAAAAAGTATCCTTGATATTCTTCAAAACCCAATTGCGTGACAATGTTCAGCTGGTCTATGGTTTCCACACCCTCAACCATCACGGTTTTTTGCAGACCTTTAGCCAGTGCCACGATGGCGATCAAAATAAATTCAATCTGTTGCTGCTCGTGAGATTGATGGCGCATAAATTCTTGCGCTACTTTGATAGTGTCGAACGGCAACTTACTGATGTATGACAGCGACGAAAATCCGGTGCCAAAGTCATCCAGCAATATTCTGTGACCAATTTTGCGTAGCTCTTCTAATTTGAGCAAAGGCGTAATGCCTTCTTGAATCAAATTACTCTCAGTAATTTCAATTTCTAGTTCAGTTGGGCTTACTCCATATTGCTGAGTCGTGGCAGTGAAATGCGCAATAAAGTCATCGGCACGTAGCTGAACCGCACTGACATTGACTGAAATAGGAAAAATCGGGATATTCAAAAGTTTCCATTGCTGAATTTGGCTGCATACCATTTCCAACATTTGTCTGCCCAGCGGATCAATGAGTCCGGTTTCTTCAGCAATCGGAATGAAGTTGGCGGGGGAGATGATTTCACCATCATGTTTTTTCCAGCGCACCAAGGCTTCGGCGCCTATGATTTTACCGGTGGCAATGCTGACGCGTGGTTGATAATAAGCGACAAACTCATGATGTAACAGCGCATCTCTGAACGACTGCTCAACTGTGAATTGGTAGCTCAACAAGCTGTTCATTTCAGCTGAGGCAAATACATACCTGGATTTACCTTGTTTTTTCGCCTGATACATGGCGGCATCAGCGCTTTTCAGTAGCTCAAAAAAGTCATTGCCGTTTTCTGGGTATATCGCAATGCCTACACTGGTGGAAATATGGATTTCCTGACCTGCATTTGACATTGGTGTTAAGAACGCATTGACGATTTTTGAAGCCACTACAGATGCATCTTTGCCATCGGGTAGCGCAGGTAATAGCACGATAAATTCATCGCCACCTATGCGCGCCAGGGTATCTTCTTGACGAATCTGGTTTTGTAGTTTGCGCGCTGTGCTCTCTAAAATCGAGTCACCGACAATATGCCCTAAGGTATCGTTGACGGTTTTAAAGCGGTCCAAATCAATAAACAATAAACCCACTTGTGTATTGCGTCTGCGCGCCTCGGCAATTGCTTGTTTGCAGCGGTCTGCCAATAGTGACCTATTGGGTAACCCGGTGAGTGGGTCATGATGCGCAAGAAACTGAATATGCTGCATCGCCTTTTTGTGCTCGGTGGTGTCAACAATCAGCGCCATCACGCCTATGGTGTTGCCGCGATTAATAATCGGCGATAAAGACAACATGGCGGGTTGCAGTTCACCACCTTGGTCTAAACAATCAAACTCGGCAGCCACTTTTTTATTGCCGACTGAAGCCAGCAAGGTTCTTAATGCGCCCGCACATTGATCAGGAAAAATATCATATAGCTTCATGCCTACAATTTCAGCAGGTGAGGTTTTGCCTAGCAAATGGCACAGCGCAGGATTGGCATACAGAATTTCAGAGTCCGGGGTCAGGGCGGCGGCGCCTTCTGACATGGTGTCGATTAATATGCGGTAGGGTAAGTTGGCGTTTTCAAAACTGATGATTTGCGGTGGTTCACCAGCTTCGCCGGTAATGACCACTGCGTCTGCGCTGCCGTATGCCAGTGCGCGAAGCGCTTCTTCTAATTCATGAAGCCTGGTGTTCATTTAAGCGTTGCTCATTTCGCATTAAAAAATCTACGCCGCGCATATATCTAGGGCGAGTCTTGCTGCTTCAAGATTAGATAAATCACCAATCACTTTTCGCACGGGTGTGCAATCTGCACGCACCGTAGTGGGAATCGCAATAATCGCATCGACCGATGCTAGCTCGGGGGTTTCTAATAGATTAATGATTTTGATTTCATAATCATTTTCAGATAACTCAGCGGTGAGTTTTTTGATGTTATTTAACGCTAGCATCGAGCGTGCTGTTTGACCCGCAATGTAAAGCTTAAGCGAAATCAAGTGCTGGAATTCGAGCTGTTAACTAGCTGAATACCTTGGCTGGTGATGTTAAATGACGCGATTTGTGTGTTGTGTTGCGTGCCTCTGGATTTAATGACCAGCATGCTACGCTTGCTTACGCCATTCTCTACATCATTACTGACGCTAATCCAGGTGTCCATGAGTGATGAGACGCTATGGATACTGTCAGATTTGTAGTCATTTAAATGATGCAGCGCTACAAACATACTGGTAATGCCGTTGATTTTGAATAAATCAACCATACGAATAAACATTAATCTGACATCAATAGCAGAGCCTGCGGTAATGAAGTTAGTCACTGGGTCCACAACTACACAATCCGGCTTGAAGTCATTTAATAATGCCTGAATTTCTATCAGATGCGCTTCCAACCCTTGGCGTGTCGGTCTGGTGGAATGAATCAGCAAATTGCCATTTTTAATATGTGCGCTTAAATCGATATTGATAGATTTCATATTGCGCATAATCTGCTCTGGAGATTCTTCAAACGCCAAATATAAGCAGCGCTTACCAGATTTGCAGGTAGCATCGGTGAAGTGTGCAGCCAAACTGCTTTTGCCTGAGCCGGGTGAGCCTGACACCAAAATTGAGCTGCCTTTATAATAGCCACCTTGCATACTGGCATCTAAAAAGTCTAGGCCAGTGGGCACTCTGCTGGTGAATACCTGATGCTCTAGTAGCAGTGAGGTAATCGGTAAAATAGATAAACCATTTTTAGTGATTAAAAACGGATACTCATTTTGGCCGTGGCTGGAACCACGATATTTAATTACTCTTAATCTGCGGGTTGCTAGCTGGTCAATCACACGATGATCCAACATTAATACGCAGTCCGCTAAATAAGCTTCAAACCCGTGTTTAGAGCCGCTATCAGAAATTTCACCGGTGAACAGGGTGGTGACGCCCATTTTACGCAGCCAGCGCATGAGTTTGCGCAACTCGTTACGCACGAGCGCTTCAGCATTAAAGCGCGATAGCAAGGCTTCAATGCCATCAATCACAATGCGTTTTACTGCATGCTTTTTGACTAAATGGCTGATTCTGATTTGCAGGCCCTCTAGCGTAAAATCGCCAGACTCGCTGAATTCGTCATCTAAATCTACATGTTCAACACACAAGTTACCTTTGCTGATTAGGTTGTCTAGATTGATGCCCAAAGATGAAAAGTTTTGATTCAGTTCCTCGGCATTTTCTTCAAACGTGACCAACAAACCATGCTCTTCAAGCTTGAGCGCACCATGCACCAAATATTGAATCGCTAAAATGGTTTTTCCGCTTCCTGGGTTGCCGTAGGCAAGGCTAATTAAACCTGCTGGCAATCCGCCACCCGTAATTTGGTCTAAGCCTTCGATGCCAGTTTCTGATTTAGCGTGATGATTTGAAGTGTGCTGACTCATGGAATTAATTTTTAATTTATTATTAATTAGTATGTAAAACATTATCGCGCTTAGTTTGAAACGAAGTCAACGTAATTAGTTAACAATATTGATAATAGATTTTGCTTCACAAATAATGCTGATTTTGGCTGTTTGTAAGGCATGCGCGTTTAGCGCTCATTGGCACATACTTAATCTAGCAAGCACTATGTCGCGCTATGTTAAAATTCAATCATTATTCAATCATCAGCGCTTAAAATTCATGCCGCGTTTTCACATTATTATTCCTGCCGCAGGTGCAGGCAATCGCATGGCAACAGCCATTCCTAAGCAGTATTTACCGCTCAATGGTAAACCTATGGTCTCGCACAGTATTCAAACCTTTTTTGCCTGTCCGCGTATTGCAAGCATTAACTTGGCATTGAGTGCGGATGACTTTTTTTGGCGTAGCCTGACTTTGGATAGTAACAGCCGCTTAAATTTGCATTACAGCGGAGGCGATACACGCGCTCAAACCGTGCTTAATACCTTGGACGCTATGCGTCCAAATATCGATGAGGATGACTGGATTTTAGTGCATGATGCGGCAAGGCCGGGATTGAGCAGCCAGTTGTTAAACCAGTTAATCGATGCGCTTGAGCATGATGCAGTTGGCGGCTTATTGGCGCTACCATTGGCTGATACTTTGAAGCAGGCAGATGCAGCTAATCGCGTTGCGCAAACCATTCCACGAGATGCCTTATGGCAGGCGCAAACGCCACAAATGTTCAGATTTAATTTACTGCATCAGGCACTAACCCAGTTTAACGGCGCTCCAACTGATGAAGCGCAGGCAGTTGAGGCATTAGGCTTGCAGCCAAAATTGGTGATGGGTTCACTACGCAATATGAAAGTGACTTATCCGCAAGATTTAGCTTTGATGGAAGTATTCATGCAGAAAGATATTTTATGATGAGAATTGGTCATGGCTTTGACGTACACGCTTTGGTAGCAGGGCGCCCATGCATTATCGGCGGAGTAGATGTTCCGCACCATAAAGGCTTGGATGGCCATTCTGATGCTGATGTGCTGCTACATGCAATATGCGATGCTTTACTGGGTGCGGCAGCCTTGGGCGATATTGGCAAGCATTTTCCACCCACAGACATGCGCTATAAAGGCATTGATTCACGCCATTTATTACGACATGTGGTCGATTTGCTCAAAGATAATGACTGGGTAGTGGGTAATATTGACGCTACTGTAATTTGTGAGGCGCCAAAATTAAGCCCACACACCGCGCAAATGTGCGCCAATATCGCAGCTGATTGCCAAGTGGCGCTGTCATGCATTAACGTGAAGGCAACCACTACCGAAAAACTAGGCTTTACTGGCCGTGGTGAAGGCATTGCCGCCGAAGCTGTTTGCACCATTAAGCCATTTTAAAGATACCTATGTTCAATTGGTTTGAAAATTTAGTTAATCCGTTTCCAGATAAAACAATCAACGCGACGCCTAAAAACTTTTGGGCGTTTGCTTGGGGCTGTACCAAAGACATGCGCCCGTTTATTTTGGCGATGACGCTACTCACTGCTGCTACCGGCGCATTTGAAGCGTTGTTATTTGCGCTGATGGGAAAGGCAGTCGATTGGTTAAGTGAAATACCGCCTGATCAGTTATGGGTGCAGGAAAAAAGTAATTTAATTCTTTTAGCCGTTTTGTTGTTGCTGAGCACAATTCTCATTGCCTTCCAAACTTTATTCAAACATCAAACGCTGGCCGGTAATTTCCCGATGCGTTTACGTTGGAATTTTCATCGTCTCATGCTCAATCAGAGTATGAGTTTTTATCAAGATGAATTTGCTGGCCGAGTCACTGCCAAGGTGATGCAAACGGCCTTAGCCGTGCGTGATGTGTGGTTTATTGTGGCGGATATTTTAGTCTATGTGATTATCTATTTTGCCACTATGGTAGCCATCGTCGGAAGCTTTAACACGCTGATTATATGGCCTTTTTTAGCTTGGGTGACGTTATACGCGCTGGCCTTGTGTTATTTTGTGCCTCGATTAAGTCAGGTGTCACGCATGCAGGCCGATGCACGCTCACTGATGACTGGCCGCATCACCGATGCTTACACTAACATCAGTACAGTCAAGCTATTCTCACATGCAGGACGAGAGGCAGGCTATGCGAAATCTGCCATGCATGAGCA